>CAYNXD010000048.1:0-29247 GCA_964401115.1 uncultured Candidatus Poseidoniales archaeon
AAGGGTGGGGTTGTTCGCCCATTAAAAGGGATCGTGAGATGGGTTTAGACCGTCGTGAGACAGGTTTGTTGCTTTGTGGTTGAAGCGTTGATGCCTGATGGAAAGGGCCCCTTAGTACGAGAGGAACGGGGGCTCGGGGCCACTAGTCTACCAGTTGTCTGACAAGGCAATGCTGGGTAGCCACGCCCTATGTGGATAAGAGCTGAAAGCATCTAAGCTCGAAGCCACCCCAAAGACGAGGCATCTCAAGGATCCGGTAGAAGACCGGTTTTGATAGAAGTCGGGTGTAAGTATGGAGGTTCGCCGACATACTTAGCCCAGGCTCACTAACATCCTAATTTCATCTTTTGTTTTATTCCCGTCCACACACCTGTGTGGGCCTTTGTCTAACAGCGAACTTATCTATCAAATTCGAAAGTGTGCACGGCCATAGCGGAGGGGTAATACCCGGTCCCATCCCGAACCCGGAAGTCAAGCCCTCCTGCGTCGTTTCTTGTACTGTGGTGCGAGAGCCCACGGGAACGTTCGTCGTTGTGTCGCTTTTATTTTCGCCTTCATCGGGACTTCTGTCCCGATGGGGGCACATCCCCACACATTTAATCTCCAAAAGGGCCGTTAGGCTAATCGGCATCGCTAAGTTCAATGTGCAACGCCGATGAATCAGGAGAGATATGCAAGGCGTCCAATAATGGATTAATCTCGCGAAATTTTTGAATTATTGGTTGTGGATTAGATGACTGTAGCCACGGGAGATATATTGGGGCATCGTCAGGTTGGCGTATATGCTGCAGTGTTAGGGGATGTTCTGTTTCTCCCTCTGGCATTGGAAAAAAGTGAAGCTGAAGAGATGGAATCCATTTTAGGTATGGAATCAGTACAACTTACTATTGGAGGATCTAATCTAATTGGATCACTAATAGAGGGTAATTCTCATGGGATGGGTGTGGCCGACATTGCTTCACCAGAAGATATTGATAGATTGACCAGTTATGGTGATGTTGTTGTAATGGAAAGTTCAGTAAATGCTGCAGGTAATCTGCTACTTGCTAATGAAAATGGCGTCCTAGCTAGTACTGTAATTCCTAATTCCGGATTAGAAATTCTTTCAGAAGCGTTGAAAGTGCCATCATCTAACGTTTCTATAGCCGGGCAAGAAGTGATTGGCAGTTTAGGTGCTTGTAATGATAAAGGTGTAGTATTACATCCAGATGTTGCAGGTGAAGAAGTTGATATCATTGAAGAAATCCTTGGGGTTCCTGCAATGGTTGGTACAGTTAGTTTCGGGTCCCCACTAATTGGGGCAGGATTAGTTTGTAGTAACAATGGTGCTTTTTCTGGAGACGAAACTACAGGTCCAGAACTAAATCGAATTGAGGATGCACTTGGCCTGATTTAGTATCATTAGAGGGCTAATTAGAAGTTTTGACCAGTTAATCTCTCATACATTGATGCATAAAGTTCAGCGGTTTGGTCAATTATTTCTTGAGGAAGCGCCGGGATGGGTGGTTCTTCAGTGCCAGCATCCCTAGCATCATAGAGTTCTTTGTGATGGTCAGTAGCAATGTAGTGTTCCCTAACGAATTCCTTGGACAGTGAAACTATCTCTCCTTCAGCATAGGTTTCTGCATCCCACCACCGGTCTTCATCTAAAGTTCCGAATGAATCAACAAGTACAGGTTTTCGTCCAGGTCCTAGTGCGAATTCCTTTTTTCCATCAACATGGATAAGCCCTCTAGCTCCCGCTTCTCTTTCAATTATAGCGTCAATTTTGAGTACGCATTCCAAAATAGAATCGAACTCTTCATCAGTCAAATTTGAAATTTGCAGAGCCTCTTCCCTATCAAGGAGTCTGTCGAATGTCTCGAATTTAGTGGAAACTTCTAGATACGGTTTTGGTAATTTACAACCTTCTTCCAATATTGTGCCTTCCTCAAAGCCGAACTCTTCTGCGCCAACATCTCCTTTTGCATATCTTCGCCAACCAGATCCTGCGAGGTGGTGTCTGCAAATTACTTCTAGAGGGACGAAGACATTTTCCATATCTCTCGGAATTGCCCCTGGTTCCTTTATCACTTCGAATCTTGTCCCTAGGCATCGGTCTGGGGCATTCATTTCAATCATGTGGGTTTTGCAGATGTCAGCTTCTTCCACCAGTTTAAACCAATGACAAGTAGTTCGATTCAAACTTTCACCTTTGCGTGGAATTAGCGAAGGTATGATTTGGTCAAAAACTGAAATTTGGTCAGTGTAACGAAACTCAAGAACATCTGGGTCATCCGTAGACCAAACTTGCTTCACTTTTCCAGAATAGAGTAACTCACCCATGCCTTGGTCCCCAGCGCGAGACGTCCTTGAAGGTTGGCTTACGAGTTCAATGAGAATAATGGAGGATTCCAAGTTTATTTTTAGCCGCCATTCTTACAATTATCTTCAAATGTCTCATTATATCAGCAACTCCACCATCTAGAGGTTCATCTGCTCTAACTTTGAATAATCCAGAACTAAGTAATCTTTCCAATTTCTTAGTTTCTTTATCATTTAATATTCCATGTAGTGTTCCAAATGAACTATTTTCAAAGCGATCGTGGCCCCGTTTTTCTTCGCTCAAACCATCATCAAGTTTGTCAATTAAAATCATTATGTCTTCTTCTGAATTTGGTGGATTTCCCGACCAGGTTCTCAGATAAGAAAGAGGATTACCATCACCCCAAGGATACCTTCCTAATCTTTCACGAACATTTGAATCACTAGATGCTCTTATTCGATTTCCATGAAAGTCAAGTGGAGTAAGTCCGACCATTAGGAGTGTGGAATCGCTCTTGGAACATAATTTTCTACCTCCAGTTAAATCACAATCCTGCTGAGTCAAATTATTTGCTAACTCTGAATCATTATTGATTAAAGCTATTAGTTCTGCATCATCACCATTAGTTGCCTCTTCAATTAATTCTACGAATTTGTCGGATATATCTCCACGGATCATCGTGAATGTGTGAAAGGGGTTGGTATTCGATGAATTAATCATGTCATCACTCTAACCTCTACGCTCTCGTAGTTTCCTGAGACGAATTTCAAATTCATCTAAATCTTCCTCGGGAGTTTCAGGTTCTTTCTCTTCCACTTCAATTAGACTTTCCTGCATTTCGATGATTACATCTTCATTAGAATCTGATTCATTTTCCTCTAGAATAATTGTGCTTTTACTTTCTTCTATTTTTTCTTTTTTCATTTTACGTTCTGGTGAAGTTTTTCTTTTAGTTTCCCTAACAACTTTCTTTCTTGTAGCAGGTGCCATGGTTTTGGGTTTCGGTTTAATCAGTCCTAATAGCCAAAGTACAGCAATGATTAGAATCGCAGTCCCAAGTGAATAAGTTATACTACTATCAATTTGAATTTCATCAGATTGTTTTGAAAGAACCACTTCAGCAGAATCATCTGAGGGGTCGTCATCAACATCCCATGGCGCTTGACATGAAAACGTAGCATTTACTGGAACAGTTTCATCTCCACTGGGTCTTGCAACTGAAAGTTTTGGCGCCAATGTCGCTTTAATATCGACAGATATGGTCTTCGACCAAGATCCTTGTTTCAGTTCTACTCGGCAGTTAGGATTGTCCAAAGTTTCATGATTATTTCTGCTAATCAAGATATTCAAATCTCCGGAACTAGTTTCTTCTATTCCTATACCAATGTTCCATCCACTGGAACGTACTATGTACTGTTTTGTTTGACTTGTTTGCAGTTTCCCTTCCGATGAATAAAACAATAATGTCAGTTCATGAATGCCTGTTTCTGGCGCCCAACCCTCAATACTTAGGTTTGCAAATCCTTCTGCGTTTGCATCAGTAATTCCATTTTGTTGGCTGATTAGTCCCTCATCACTTCTTAGGATGATTGTCCATGCAAATGGAGATGTGCCATTTGAAATTGAACACGAAGCTAGTGGTTGCGAGTCTAACTCTCCATCTAGGGTACATGAAACTGGTCGGTTATCGGGAGTTTGCATGTAGGCCGAGTAAAACAGATTGACATCCCCTTCTTCTATGCTTACAGTTAGGCCACCATCTCCATTAGGGGAGGGTAGAATCCATCCGCCCTGAGTCGCTTCTAATTGTGTGCCGGTTGAACTGACGGAATTAATTGCTAATCCATGGAAGGAGACCATTTTGTCATCTCCGAGCGTCCCCCACATTACAGGGCTACTAGCCCATGATACCAATGAGTGGGTAATATTTGCATCATGGGTAATTTGTTTCCCTCCTAAATCCGTAATCTGAATTTGGATTGGAATGTCGGCATGGTCCCAACTATTATGAGGTACCAAATCTATTGGGATACCTTTCTGTTCATTCCATGAAAGTGAAACATTTGCCTCAGCAGGAGACCATCCAGATGGTAGCCCTAAGAGTTTAATGTTAATTTGATTAGGTGCATTTCCAACGTTAGAAATTGTTACTCTGGGCATCCCACCAGAATCACTCACTAGCCAGCCTTCCCAGTCTGAGGGTATTGTTGTAGAGAAGTCATATGTTGGCTTTACTCTTACAGGTAGAATAGTCTCTCCCTGGCCACTCCCATCTCCATTTCTGGCGATGATAGTCATTTCAACGCTAGGTCCTGAAATAGCTCCGTTAGGTGGGGTCACAAAAATAGAGATTGAAAAGGATTCCCCAGGGTCCAAAAACGGCAACTCATCTGGTGCTGAGAGATTCCACCCCACTGCGTTAATGGCTGCTGACAAATATGCTCTAGAGGGATAATTCCCTCTTTGTTCTAATTCTAATGTAATATTAGAACCCAAAGAATCCACATCTAAGTCACTTCCAGTAGCTCTAACAATCCAGAGTGGTTGCTGTCCCACTTCAACATCTACTGTGAAAATTCCTATAGTTAAACCATCTGAAGATAAATCAAATTGAACTTGCGCTAAAGTACCATTCCATGCTAATTCTGGTACATTCATACTGATTTGAATAATATTGCTCTCATTAACGTCAAGATTTCCACTTGTTCCAGTTCCAATTTGCCAATCTGTTTGTGAATCATTTCCATTTAGGGACAATGTTAGACTGGAGGATATATCAAGAGTATCATCGAAATTTCCTATGTTTGTTACATTCAGAGTAAGTGTAGTTGCAGTTCCTGGTGATGTAAAAATTGATTCACCAGAAGACAAAGAAATACCATCATTGATTAAACTAACATTCCATCTATGGTCTTGCCTAGCTTCAACTTCAATATTCACCGAATCGAAAACAGTATCATCACCCATGGATGTTAGGGAGAACTCGATTTCCATACCCTGTCTAGCAGGAGTATCCAGTGGTAAAGTAATTTGAACTGGAACTTGGATTAGTCCTGCAGCATTGATTGAATAAGTTGGCGAAGAAATGGTGAAAACAATTCCCGGATCCGATGAAAAATTTTCATTTGGAATTAGTTTGCCTTCTAATTCAAAGTCATCAGGCCCATTCCCTGGGTTTTCTAACCTTAGGACTATCCATATTGCTTCTGAGACATTAACTAGTAGAGGGGTTTCAGTTGGGCTGATAATTGAAATATCTGAACGGTATATTTGAAGAACTTGGATTGAGAAATCTATTTTGTAACCTGATTGATTGGATGAATTAACAGCAAATTCATGGAATTGTGGTGGTGCATCTGCTGGTTGATCTAGTGTCAATGAACCGCTGAATGAAGAACCCTCTTGCCCGTGGCATGATAGTAGTGACCCATCAAGTTGGCAATCACCTCCTGATTGCCAATTCCATCCACTTACCAACATCCCACTAGTTTGTAAATCCCATGAGAGATTATTGATATTGGGGGGTAATTCTCCATCTATTGCCCAAGAGATTTGATTGGCAGGGACGGTTCTAATGTTATCAGGGCTTATAGTCACACCATTGGCAATAAATGATAAATCGATGGATTTGCAAACCTCTTCTTCTCCAGTACCTATACAGATTGTCATTGTAGTGGAAACAGAATCCCCTAGGGTAGTTCCTGAGGGTACTGGTAGCAATGCGTGCAACTCTAGTGACTCACCTGGTTGTAGTGTTATCATGGGCACTTCTCCATTTTGATCATGGAGGGTGAGATTATTTCCCCAAGAAGTGGGGTCCCAAGCACGATTGCTCACAGTTTCCTCTGCATTACCAAGGTTCTCAACTAATAACCAAGCACTAGCAAATGATCCAGGGATCCCATATCCCGTTGTATCTGCGGTTCCTGAAGGGCCTCTAACTGAGAGCCCTCTTGTTCTATTTGCTTCGATTGGTAGAACTGTTGATACCGTCACATTAGAATCACTATCCAATGTCATCGTGACAATAATCGATCCAACATCTGAACCGAGGGATTCTGGTGGTGCTGAAATTCTAAGGGTTGCAGTCCAAGGTTGTTCAGATTCAATTTCAATTGAACTGGAGCCACCATTTGTAATATCTTGTACTGACCAATTTGAGGGTATACTAGTAGCATCGATAGACATGCTCCAAATCCCATCCAATCTTCCTATTGAACTCACAGTGATATCCACATCTTGACTAAATCCGGGATCAACTCTAGGGGGCTCCACAGGTACCCCTATTGAAACATCATAAGGCTCAACAATTACAAGCTCAACAGTTTGCTCATCATTATCATATCTAGATTGTGTTAGGTTACCGTATGGGTCAACCACAATTTTCGCTGTATGGGTGCCTAATGTGGCTATCAAATCATATGAGAAGGTAGCGAAATTTCCATTTCCTGTAGGGGATACAGGTTCCATTTCAGGGAGAAGTTCGCCATATACAATCTCCCCATCATAGTATAGTACAGCATCAACCGAACCCCCGGTAGTTTCGGTACCTACATTTTCGATGTATGCTGTTGCAGTGAATGATTCTCCAGGGTCGGGTTGACTAGGTGTGAATTGTACCCCCCGGTCATCAATAAATGGGCGTACATCAGCCTCTGTTCGGGAAATGAGAGTGTCGCCTATCAAGATGTCAAGAGCTCCGTCGCCGTCAAGATCTGCCAGTGCTGGTGCAGCCCATGATCGATGAGGTAAATTCAATTCATCCGACCAACCCATGCCAATACCAGCTTGAGTGCCTGTATCTCCATCCCATGCCCATAATGTTCTACCAAAGGCTAGAACAGTTTCAGGAGCACCCTGGCCATCAATGTCAAGGTGAATAGGGGGTGAAGTTCCAATCTCATCATTTGGATTTCCTGAACTTCTATCTAATGTGTGGGAGAATTCCAGTGATGGTCCAAGAGCTGCAGTAACATCATGGCAACCAGAAACTCCCTTTCGGTCCGTATCTACTCTGTACCACGTCACCCAACAAACACGGTCATCAATCCCGTCATTATCGGTATCAAAAACATCAGGTGGTGCTTCACCAAAACCGTTCGTGGCTCTAAATGACCATAGTTCGGAGGCGTCATTGACTTCCATCCCGATATATTCCGCGCCATCTCCATTACTACCGCCATCAATATCAGTCGGGATGGTGACAACCATCTCTGCCCCAGGGGTCCCATCAAGTTCAGCAACAACTGGCCCTGGTAGTCTGATATGGGGTGAATCGGTATTTCCATCTAGGTTATTCAAAGTGACACCACCCCAGTTTGGTGCTCCATTAGTTCCATCAAGTCTCCAAACCCATACATTCCCATCATCCGGGTCAATAGTGGTAAGGAGTACAGCAGAGTTTGTATCATCAATTTTTACCCATGCGGGGTCAGATGGAATTTTCCCATGATCTAAATTTACTTGCCAAACAGGAGTCGGAACTCCTCCAGGTGGGAGGGGCAAGGCTAGAATCACAACTTGTTCATTTACTTCATGAACTAGGGAGAATATCGCTTCTGAGTCTCCATCTAAATCTAAATCACCCAACAATATCTGTGTGCCAACTTCGTGATTAGCCAAAATATATGGTGAAGGTACAGTAATTCCAAGATCAGAGTCGCTATAGGACCAGAGTAACTCAGTTGAGTGGCTACCCCCACTATTCCATCCAGCCTCTCCACATTGTATGATTGGTGACCAAAGTTCTGTGTTGAATGTCCCTTGGGCATCATATGCGACCAAAATTTCCATTTTTCCATCATCATCAACATCTAGGACCACCGGCGCAGCCTTGACTGAATCTGTAACTCCTAAATCAACCTCCCACATTTCTCTACTAGTGTCCCCATCGATTATGCTAAGGTATGAATGGGTTGAACCACCAGAATCTCGTTCTGAAACTATTGGAGTCGATAGATGCCCCTCTCCACAACGTTCGCCAGCATTTCCTGAAATTACGATATTATTAGAAAAATCAGCAACAGTGCTGGCCAATCCTTGGGCCCCATAACTGCTGGAAGAAAAATGATGCCAATTGACTGCAGGATCTTCTATGGTCATCAATTCTGTTACATTATCAACACTACCTAGCCCCGGCCCTCCACTTGTACTATGTTGTGGGGCAGTGCCGTTATGTGATCCGAATCTACCGAATTGTGGCCAAGCTTGTCCTCCGTCTGACCATGCATCCGTATTGCCCCCCGAAAATGATGGTTCAACGACATTCTCCATTGTTGTTGTAGGGTAGGATAGTGGTACAAGTTGCAGAATTAATAGAAGGGCCAAAAGTAGCGCAAAAAAGCCACTATCTCCTCTACTTTGGTTGTCGCGAGGTGTAATCACAAGTTCCTTTGCCCTTTGGCCTATACTTCAACCTTCACTAACTACGCTATTGTGAAATGCTGATTATTACGCCTCGTGACCCCTACGGGGGTCACGCTTTCTTCATGATGATATTCATTGTAATAAATTTGAAAAGATGCTAAAAAAGAGTGTTTAGAACAATTATATTCCTAATAATTTTGTTGGAATTTATGGGTTGTTAGTTGATGCTGCTGAAAAGACCGACTTTTTGGCTCAAGGTGGGGTTTAAATGGGGTTGGCAGGTCGGCGAGCCACTGGAAACCTCTCCTCCGGAGGCGTGTGCCAATGAGGGACGGGAGGGTTGTGAACCCTTCCGTTCCTAATCACGCTTCTAGAATGAGGTGAAAAGGAGGATAGAAAAATGTACACACTTGAAGTAAGAGAGGATACAATCAGAATCCCCGCGGAGTATATTCGCGAGGGACAATCGTTGAGCCAACACGTTGATCGCTTGGCTCATCAGGCATTTGAAGGGAAGTTCGATGACCATGACAATTTTGTCGTAGTAACATATGATCACGAAATGATTGGCCGAGGTAGAATCATTCATGGTGATGGTGCAATTTATCAGAATGTAAAATTTAAGGCGGTACTTTTCCATCTAGACACAAATGAGATTGTCGATGGGGCTGTCTCTGAGGTTCTAGAATTCGGGGCTTTTGTACAAATGGGCCCTCTTGAAGGACTTCTTCACAAATCACAGATTCTCGAAGAACCAGTTAATATCAACCAGAATGAAGGGAAGATTATCGGTAGCCGTTCAGGTTCTACTCTTTCGATGACTAACCCTGTACGATCACGTGTGGTTACTTTGTCTCTAAACCCTCACGACCCACGTTCAAGCAAGATTGGTTTGACTTGCAAACAACCAGGCCTAGGTGCTCACGATTGGATAGTTGGTGGTGAGTAAAATGGCAAAAAAAATCCCTTTGGCTTGTGGTGAATGCCATCTAATTCTAGATGATGGGCAAGAGCAATGTAACGCACATCCCGAGGCACATTGCACCTCTGATTGGGCTGGTTATGTTGTTATTTTAAATCCTGAACGTTCAGAAATAGCTACTAAACTTGAAATTAACAGGGCGGGAAATTACGCATTAAAGGTTAATATCCGTTAAGGGGGGAGTGAAAATGGAAATAATTGATAAAAAAGAGAATCAACTATTGAGCCGAGTTGAAATTAGGTTCGAACTTCGCCATGAAGGTAGCCCTACACCAGATCGTAGTGATTTGCGTAGTAAAGTAGCATCTTTGGTCCCTGGCACATCAGCATCTAATGTAGTTGTTAAGGAAGTGCAAACACGTTTCGGACAACCTTTGACTACCGGTTTGGCATTCATCTATGAATCTGATGATGCAATGCAGATTGAGCCAAGATATGTTTTGGAGAGACATGGCGCGGGGTCAAATGAAGAACCTTCAAAAGAGCCATCATCGGAACCAATTCCTGAAATTGAAACTGAAGACGATGTTTCTGGAGGTGAGGAATAATGTCCAATCGTTCTAGCCTATATGAAGTCGAAGATGGGAAATTAATTCGGAAGAATGAGGTGTGTCCCTCGTGTGGCCCAGGGATTTTCATGGCCAAGCATGCAGATCGCACAACATGTGGTCGTTGTGGTCACGATTCATCCAAGTCAAAAGTAGTTCCTGAACCAGTTACTACAGATGCTCAAAATGATGAATCTACAAAATCAGATTCAACTGAAGAAGAGTAATCAGTTCGATGCAAAGGGTGACCAATTACCTAAGTTATCTAGCACAATCACCCCATTAATAGGGTGTGCATAGAGCGCTACTCCTAAGTCGCTACGGCCTACTCTTTGTACGCCGCCTTCAGACCAAAGGATGTCTTCCCTCCAACCCGCGATATGCCATACGCCGTTCAAATTTATTGCGTCGTTACATGGTCCTCCGAGAATGTTTTCTTCATCGCTTCCATCACTTTTACATCTAATTATTTCTCCACTTGATAATCCTATTAACCACCCATCATCACCTCTCACAACCAAATCTACCTCGCCCTTTGTTACAATGCTTCCACGTGTTATTTCACTGCCATTAGACCATTCAAGGGTGACCCATTTGCCCGAAATACTCCAAACCCAAATACAGTTTTTATCCTTATTATTTGGATGGGGTCCTAATAAAATTGAATGAATCATTTCGGAATTTGAATATCCCTTCATTGGTTCCCAAGATAATTCTGGAATTCGCCAATTTTCTGCTGAATTTGAATCAATACAATATATTCCACGTTTGAAATTAGCGAAACAAATCATATCTGCTTCAGAAGTAATTCCTATGGGTTCTGCATCTAATTGATGACTCCATATCGAGCCCGAAACTGATGAATCAATTGTAGGGTCATTCTGGGAAAATCGTAATTCACTTTTGCTTATCCCATTTTCAAATCCATTTTCTAAAGATATTGCGGCCATCCTAGCTTGTCGTAATTCATTTTCTACCCATGTCCCAACAAATAAATTGTTACAAATGGTTGAATTTGTAATTCCTGAAGGGAAGGGGTAAGCGAAATCCTCGAAAATTTCCAAATTATTTTTGTCAATTCTACATATTTCTCCATCTACCCCAATTACTAAGATTAGATTTCCAACAATGTGAATTTTTGAAGGAGGGAAGGGGATAGGTGGGAACTCTGGCATATCTAAAACTCCTGATTTATTGACTACTCTAGATTGAGTAGATCACGAGCAGCCTTAAGGGCATCATCTAGCCCCTCTGGATTGTTTCCTCCTCCTTGGGCAAAAGTGGGCTTACCTCCGCCACCTCCACCGATGTGTTTAGAAATCGAGTTCAGAATCTCAATTGCATTGTGTGACTTTGAAGCAGCACTGTCTTCTGTAATTGCGACTAACAATATCCCCCCACCCTCACGGGATCCAAGAATAGCTACTGTAGGTTTGCCAGGCTCTCTAGTCAATTCTTGAGCCATTCCTAACAGTTGCCGCATATCGCCTGAGCTCTGCATTATTGCGTATCTAATACCATCTTTTTCGATGCTATCATTTCCGCTACCGCTAGTCCTGAGCCTAACGATTTCAGCCTCTAGATTTTCAATTTGTTTTTTCTGATTTTTCCATTCATCAAAGAACCGTTGAACAGTTGCAGGCAACTCGTCTGTTTGAACTCCGAGCACATCCGAGGCTTCACTTAGCAATCGCTCTTGAGTTCGCGCGTGCTCCCTCGCAGTCTCTCCCGCCACAATTTGCAGACGCTCTACCCCATCTTGAACCGCACTGCTCCGAATTATCCTTAATTCTCCAATTTTGCCTATTTTGTCATGGTGCGTACCCCCGCAGGCCTGAACATCGTGGTCTCCAATTTTGATTACTCTAATCTGTTGATGTTTCGGGGGCCCCCCCTGATACAAATCAAATCCAAAATGAGCGTCAGCATCTACTCTGTCAAGAACTAATTTTTCTACTGAAGTATCGCTCTGTATGATTTCATTAGCGTGATCTTCTATTTCATCTAATTGAGATCTTGTCAGTCTTTCATAATGCGTCACATCTAATCTAGCGTATCTTTCACCCTTGTTACTACCTGCTTGCCAAATATGTGGTCCTAGAATTTTTCTAGCAGAACCTCCCACAATATGAACTGAAGTGTGATGGTCCATTATTTGATTTCTACGTGCTGCATTTAGATGTCCAGTGACTGAGCCGTTCTCCAACTCACCATTTGTTAAGTGAAGTACTATTCCATCTTCAATTCTTGAATCAAGAACATCTACAGTCTTGCCATTTGTTAGGGTACCAAAGTCACTCATCTGCCCCCCTCCCTCAGGGTAGAATAGGGTCTTGTCAAGGATTACTGCATGTGTAGGGACATCAGCAACTTCATTTGAGAGATTTAATGATGAAATTGATAAATCCTTTAACTCAAAGCACGATATGACTTGTGCCTGGAATTCCATTTTTGATGTGTCATCGTAGTAATCCAATGATGTATAAGGTAAATCATGGCCCGGTTTTAATAGATTTTTGGCAATGTTTTCTGTGGCTAATTCCTTTGTTCTAATGGCGTGTCGAGCAGCCATATCCGCAGCCAATCCAACTCTGGCAGATAGTCTGGGCCAACCCGTTTGATTGGCAATCTGCACAACCATTTCGGGTTGTAACCCCCTACTCTCTGCTAGTTGGAAGTAGATTTCATCAGGTATTTCATCACAATCATTAGGAATAGATTGTAACGCAGTGCGGACAGCCGCTTCACCAGCACGAATCATTTCTCGATATCGTAGTTCTTCTAAAATTAGAATTTTAAGAATTCCATCCCTTGTTTGCGTGAATTTACGATTAGGGAGATTTACGTCTAGGTGGTGCTCTCCCAATTCTGATAATGTCATTTCTATTCCTAATTCATCGATCATTTTCAAAGTCCTTCTAGCTAACATCCTCGCCAAATATCCTGCTTTAACGTTAGAGGGGACTAATCCATCCCCTAGCATGTTACATAGTCCATGTAAATGGTCAGGAATAGCATAGATTGCTGAAAGGGGTTCAGTAATTGATTTTAGTTCTTCTAAGGTGGCATTTACTCCCCTTGATTGTAACCTATCTACTAGTTTTTCATAGAGTGCCGATACATCAGTACCCACATCGATGTTTAGTATGCCAGCAAGATTAGATAACTCTGAAAGAAGGACTTCTGTGTCAATATGATTCATTGAAGAAATTCGTTCATCAAGTCCCGACAATTCACGTAGTAAAGAAACGGTTTCAGGATAAATCGCCTCATAGATAGTTGGAGTTCCAGAAGCAGCCCAACAGAACCTTTCAAGCCCATATCCAGTGTCGATGATTTGTAAATCCATTTCACTATATCTGTCTCCTTTGATTTCATAATCCCCCTCAGGGTCTTCCTGAAGATTCATGAAAACCAAGGTTGCCAATTCTAACCCTCCAACTATGACCTCCAAGGCCGGCCCAGCATTACCTCCCCCCGACCAAGGATTTTCCACATAGGTGATTTCGTTTGAATCAATTCCAAGTCGTTCAACAAATAATTGGTCACATAGGCGGACGCACTCATCAATCCAATAAATCATATCTCCTTGTTTTGGCTTATTGAAACAGTGGTGAGCCATCATCTCAAAGGTAGTCAAATGGCGACCTGATCTTCCAACTGCGGCCACATCAGTCAATCTAATACAGGGTTGTGAAATAGTCAATGGATTGGCAGGAGGTGGTATAACTCCTCCAGTAACGTCTGGCTGAAAATCTGCTATCGACGCAATTGTAAGGTGTATGTCGTCACGCCAGCGAGCAATGACTGGATATGGTTCTACTCTCTGGTGGTTGCGTTCTTCAAAAAAACTGAGAAAAGTCTCTCTCATCTTATCAATTAGAGCTTTACCACGTTCATCAAAACCAGGGATTAGGGGATTTCCAATAAATGTATATTCATCAGCAACCGTGTCTCCACAGGTGTCCCGATTATTGTCTCTAGTCCAGAACCACAATTTACTGACGAGGCACTTCTTCCGAACAAAACCAGATTCATGGAAAAATGGTATATCAATATCACCAAATGCCACCCTACCGCGCCTCCTATACCCTTTCGAAAACGGGCCATCTCTTAAGTGAACTAATCTAAATTAAGGGGAAAGTGCTTGAATAGGGGGCTTTGCCCCCTGTTCAAAGGAGAGAGCCAATGTCAGTTGAATGGAAGCAATATCTAGAGCAGGACGGTGATGCTAGATTTCGAATCAAAGCACATGGTTCTATGCTTGTAGATGCAATGTTAGTTGCGGATGAATCTCATCTCCATGCTAACAGTGATGACCGTTCCCCATCTCAATTAGTCAATACTGCATCAATGCCAGGTATTGTTGGTGAGGCTTGGGCAATGGCTGATTGGCATTTTGGCTATGGTTTCCCAATCGGAGGTGTTGTCGCAACAGATATTGATTGGGGTGATCAAGGTGGAGTAATTTCTCCGGGTGGGGTGGGATTTGACATCAATTGTGGAGTTAGGCTATGTGCGACTAACTTAGAATTCAATCAAATTCATGACTTAGCAGGATTGGCCAAGAAGTTATCCAACAGGATTCCGGCAGGCGCCTCTGGTAAAGGTGGAGTAAATTTACAACGATTAGAGTTGCAAGATATATTGGAAAGGGGTGCAGAAGCATCTGCTGATTTGGGCTGGGGATTCCATGAAGATTTGAAAAATATTGAATCAAATGGCATGCTTGATGGGGATGACAGATTGCTATCGGAAAGAGCGATGAAAAGGGGCTCAAAATCCCTAGGCACTCTAGGATCGGGGAATCACTTTTTGGAACTGCAAGTCGTAGATAGAATTGTAGATGAAAAAGCAGCTAATTCCTTTGGCTTGCGTCTCGGCCAAGTTTGTGCAATGATTCACACAGGTTCAAGGGGGCTTGGGCATCAAGTTTGTAGTGAGCATGTCGCTGAATTAGAAACCAATTATCGCTCATCAGGGGATTCGTGGCACAGTGAAGAATGGGATATCACCCTACCAGACCGTCAACTAGCTGCTGCACCTTTCCATTCAAGAGAAGGACAATCTTACTTTGAAGCAATGAAGGCTGCTGGTAATTTTGCATTTGCTAATAGAAGTGCGCTTACTGAAAGATTGCGTCAAAATCTAACAAGTCACCTGGGTAATGATGATGCTGATGTTCAGGTAGTATACGATGTTTGCCACAACATTGCTAAAGTCGAAGAACACATCGTTCATGGCTCGTCATGCAATTGTTGCGTACATCGAAAGGGGGCAACAAGGGCATTGGGTGGAGACCATTCCGAACTTGCGAATGAATTCAGGGGGGTGGGGCAACCGGTGTTGATTCCTGGCGACATGGGGACTGCTTCATGGGTGCTAGCAGGTCCCATCAAGGGTTCAAATGATGCCTTTTCATCTTCTTGTCATGGTGCTGGACGGCAACTATCTAGGTCGGCAGCCAGAAGAAGTATCGATGTTGATGAATTGCTTACATCACTAAATCAGAAGGGCATTCATGTTCATGCTAGGACTCCAAATGTTCTTGCCGAAGAGGCTCCACAAGCCTACAAAGATGTGGATGAGGTAATACGACTTACAGCCGAAGCAGATTTGGCTAGGCCCGTAGCAAGACTAAAGCCAATTGCAGTAATAAAAGGGTGAAGATTTACCATCACATACAGTAGCCGCGCGCTGGTTGGTTTTTGATGGTGGGGGCTGCTCCCGATTGAACACCGTCAGCCTCTTCCATGATTATTGTCAATAGGGTGTTTACTAACTTATGTAAGTCCGCGTGCTTCTCCTCCAATTGTTCCAATTTAATCGTTAATTCATCGCGCTGTTGAGTCAAACTCTTCTGTGTCATGTGCATCCCTGAGGAATTTCTTCCTCGACGCGCCACCCATTCGCGCCAGCATATAATGTTTGAGTTCTCAACTCGCGCGCCGCGCGCGTTTTGAAACAAATGAACTCTCGCGAAACGCAAAACTAAGAAAAACAATTAATTTCTCACTCGTTATTCTTCTTCCATTCAACTAGTTGTTCAATGCTCCAACCATTATCTCTGTATCCTAATAGGCTTTCATCCGGCCAGTCTGGAAGTTCTTTCTTTGCTCCTGCCAACCACTCGTCTTCACTAATCTGGGGTGGGGCTTGTTCAGGTAATGGTGCATCTGCCGGCACATCTTGAATTATGGGTGAAGGGGCACTAGAACTCGTTGTTGTTTGAGTGTTTAGCATTTTTTCTGCATATTCTTCAGCTTCCTCCCAAGCCTCTTCGTCATCCCATTCATCTCGGTTTCTCATAACAACTACAACTATGCCAATTACTACAACTAGTACCAAAATGGCCAATAATCCAACTACAAGGCCCAAACTACTTTCTCCACTAAAGAAACCACCATCTGCTTCATCTTTCTGAACATCTATCTGTGGATTAAGGATGGTTAGACGAGTAGGGTCATTATCCCACATTATGTATAAATCTGGCTTACCGCTATCCCATGCTTCCCATGAAAAGGCAACAACTCGCTTTTGTTGAGGGGATAGTTCGCTAATATTGTGAGATTCATAAATTTCAAGACTGCCATCATCGAGTTCTTCAACAAGTGTCACGTTTACGCTCCCCATAGTCGTGCCGTTGTTTCTAACTGTTGCTTGGATGTAAACATTAGTTCCTATAGTTGGCTCAATCTCATCAATTTCTACTTTGAATAGGACAGGATCAAAAATTCTGATAATTAGTTGTGGGGCTCTAGGACTTTCAGAAGTCCCTTCTCCAAACATTTCATTTCCAGCCAGATCTGTGCCAGTTATCCAAATAGCAATCTGGTCCCCTTCTTCCAGTTGTAATTCATTCTGTGGAGTCATGTCAATAATAGATGAATAAACCCATATTTCGCCTATGTGGGAATTAAATTCCAAATTAATTGAATCGGAACTACCAGGAATATTCAATCCACCCCGTCGATAAACCCAATGCATTGTAACTGCATTCTCAGACATACCCCCAGATTCGAGAATGTTAATTCTTACATCTACCGATCCCATTCTATCAGTTTCGATTGATGTAAGAACTCCTGGTGGGAATTCTGCTACAGGGGGTGTGCTATCGATTACAAGGGTGGTGTTTGTGTTAATTATTGAACTTCCTTGTCCAGGAATATTCATTATTCCAACTGTTACTAATAATGAATTGGTTGATGGGTACCCTAATGGAACTTCTAAAGTGGTATTGAATTCAGATTCCCAAAGATCCAAGTAAGACTCGGAAGTTACCCCATTTGCAACCATTGCAGCATGAAGTTGCAATCCGTCAGGAATGACATCAATTGTACTTCCTGAACCAGCATAAACAACACTGCCTGTGATGGCAAAAATGTCACCTTTACCCAAAAACAATTTTCTTTCATCGGATTGTGATAATGGTTCTGACAAGTCATGGAGCATGTCGATGGAAGCCGTTAGTTGATTGTCTAACTTCCACCGGATATCATTGATGTTGTTGACATTAGCAACAGTTTCAGTATCATCAATAACGTGTATGCCCGGCATCAGCCAGTTCCCATGGAATGAATTTGGGAATTCCCAATCTATTACGAAATTCAATGTGATTCGGCTTGCAGTGGAATCTATTGGCTCAAGCAGAACCTCGCCCACATTTACAAAGCTACCAAATGGTGTTGTCGCCGAAGATTCTCGAGGGTCTATGTGAATTTCACCTGCAGGCGCCATTGATTGTCCGGCAAGATAAATCACCACTTCATCAATTGTATGAATTCCATTTCCATCCTCAATCACCATAGAAATTTGGTGATTCTGGCCAACCAATAAATAATCATTTACGGTATTCATTTGCATTGAATTTTCCAATAGTATAGTATCTTCTTCGATACCAATAACCATTGTCGCTTTGTCATTTTCAACACCATATTCCCCAGCATCATCGAGCGAATGTCCAGCCCAGTCGGTTCCATCGACATATAGGCTTAACTTCCCATTAGATGGGACTGATGTGACATCTATTCCTGTGAATTGTATTTGTTGCTCATTAGCCCTACCCGGCATGCTAATCGGGCGAGTCATTGTTTGGTATTCATTTTCATCAGCGAAATCATCTTCATTATCGTCATCAACACCTTCTCTCCAGTAATATAGGGTTACATCTTCTCCTAAAGCTTCAACGTCACTAACAGTTAGGTACAATTCTAGAGTTTGGAAAGGACTCCAAACATGCCCATTTGCATCTAGCAGTCCATTTGTAGTTAAAACTTGTAAATCCCCACTATCAGGGGAATCTATGTCTGTGTAAAGTATTACATTTTCCATAGGCCCTGATTCGTCTTCGCCTCCGAATGAACCACTGGCAGGCCCAACTCTAACAATTCTTGAGTTTAGAGTAGCAACTCCGCCTGCATTCTCTTCAGTAGTCAATGTAATGCTAAATGATCCATTATCATGGCTGCTAGCGGGATATTCAGTTCCAGAAAAGTTAACTGCAACAGAGTATGCATCAGTCATTGGTCTAAGGTTCGCATTGTCTTGGAAGCGAACACTTCCTGTGATTGAAATATTGGAACCCCCCTCCACATAGAAGTCATCATTAGGGTTTATTGGAATCAGGCGATCGAATTGATCTCGGACTTCAAAAAGGTCAATTTGGAGGTCATTCTCAATCGCATTTTTCCCAGGCCCCCCGGAAATCGCAAATGCTGGTGCTAGTCCATCTCCTGTTAGGTTTAGGGCACGAGCCATCCAGTCTATTTGGCCTACATCGTCCCAAAACCATGTTATTTCGAATTGCCATTTAATAACCCATTCACCATTTATAATATTGGCAGATGATGTTGGAAGTAGAGTAGCCATTGTACTACTGTTACTGACAAAGTTACCTCCGTTTGCTAAATCTGTAGCTCCCCAGGATAGTATTTCGCCATCAGATGCAGTTCCAATTAGCATTATTTCACCAATTTGGCTATTATCTATCAAGTGATGGTGGCGAGTTATGATTTCGTATATCTGCCCGTTTGGATACATAGTTTCGGGTACAGTGAATGGGCTATTTGTTATCATCAATTCATGTTCAATTCCCCCACTGAGCCCAACTGCTCCTGCATCGGCTACAAATGATAGGGGGATATCGACTGTAGGTGGAATACTGCCAACTAATTGCGTCGCATGATAGTCGAACATCTGCTGTCCAAGCCCTGTAACATTCTCAGAAATGTCATATCCTACACTGATGCTAAGGATTTCAATCGTTTCAGATGTGGTAGATGTGAAATCAATATCTATCACTTTCCAATTTCTCCCAGTTAATGGGTCAGAAAAAGATGTGGCAGCGTTGTTGATAGCAGTAATCATCGCATTATCAAATGGCAAGTGAGTAATTCCAGCCAATCCTGAATTAAATGGTTGGGATTGAGTGCTTGAAACGGACGATATCAGACTACTGCTAGTTGGGGATGATGGTTTGAAAACAACCATTCCAGAATTTGCAATTGCTCCTCCGGGAATTAGGAATTCAATACCACTGCCTGAGGCAGTTGATGTAATACTGGAATATGTGGTAGGTACTGAATTTACTGTTCCCTCGGTAGAATGGATATAAGATTGCCATCCGAAATGTCCGAAATTAGGGTCCGATGGGAATGACCAGTCAATAGTACCATCATCTGTAACATCGATTTCTGGATTTAAGGTGGGCTGGGAGAAATCTCCATCAGCAATTGCTGAATTTAATTGACCACCGGATGCTATACTGAATCTAACACCATAGCCGGGTTCTGGATTTGAAAAACCTACCATGGTGTTTAATCCGGAATTACCCACGATGTTTCCTTGACTATCAATTAATTGAAAAGTAACTCCAGTACCTATTCCGGAAACATTGACAAATTGTATTGGTGCTGTAGAGGACACGAAATCCCCAGTAATTGTTAGTGGTGTTGCAGTTGGATTTGACCAGTTCCCATTTACTAGGGTTAATCCTGCATCAATGTTCCATCCATTATGTGGATTAAGTCCGGCAAAGTACCTTACTGCACCATAATGTAGATTTGTAATTAGAGGTGATATGAATGGGTCATTTGTGCCCATATTTACTTGAACTTTTACTGCAGAGTGGGTATCTCGATCTATCCCTGCTAAAGAAATAGGGAATGTCTGGTTATTGTATCCATCGAGTTCGTTACCTGCTGAATCTGTGATGCTGCCTGAAACCCAAGTGCCATTAGGGGTTAATGCAGAAATATCTACAAATCCATTACCCAATTCTTCAAGCGCGATTGTTGGGCTTAACCAACTTCCTTCATTCTCAAAGAAATCAACTTCAACCCCCACATCATCAATATACCATCCATCATAACTAATTATGGAATCAGAGGCGAAAGTAAATCGGAATTCAACATAAGAGCCACTATAGTTTGACAAGTCAGCAGTCGTGGTCTCCCATGGGACAGAACCCTGGACAAATTGTCTTCCATCAAAGACATCTAAATTTGCGAGTATATGTCCTCCGAAACCATTCTGGGCGCCGTCATACCATGACGAACCATTAGCCAATACAGGGTCAAAGTATTGCCATGAACCATTATTCACTTTGATAAATACAGCCCCGCCATCATAGCCAGATTCAGCCCTTCTCCATTGATCAAAACTCAATCTCGCACTTGCACCAAGTGGGATGGTGTATCCTGGTGAAAATAGGTGCGTAACATCGCTTCCATCATAGTTGCCGTCTAAATCGACACCGAACCCATAATTCCCAGTAGACCATGCACCTGGTCCAATCGTACCACCCGCAGGTAATTGTCCATATTCCCATATGTCTCCTGCCCCAGCATTTGCAACATTCCACCCGCCAGGGGGCATAGTTGGTGAGTCTTCAAATCCGTAATGTTCCATTAATCCACCAGCTCCAATGATTAAAAATGCCCAATCATCAATTGTAGTTGATATTCCGTAATGGAATGCAGTACCTGAGTTATTCAAAGAGTCTAAGAAATATACTGTAGAATTACTAGATGAGCCGGAGCGGATTTCAATATCATTCAACGTAAGACCTTCTTGCCCGTCCATTGTCCCACCATATTGAACAGAACTGTCAGTATCAACACGATAACGAAGATAGACTGTTGATTGGTTTTGGAATGCTGATGGAATTGCTAAATCTAGGTTAACAAATACGTTGGTTTCGTCACCGTAAGTTGTGCCCCCTATTGTATATCCACTACCGGGTATGGCGCCTGCCCTTGAACGACATGCTGTTGTAGTGGCGCTATTGGTGCTTGAGATATCTACCCATGTGTTATTGTTTAATGAAAGTTCAACGCAGAAGTTGTCCCATCCAGAACCTTCCAAATCCCATTCAAGATTTGTCCTAAGAATCGGGTTACCTGAAATTCCTGAGAGGTTTAGGGGTTGAGTTAATTGTAATGCAGCTATAGCGTTGTTCGAATATGTGCATGTTCCTGTCTGAACATAACAACCATGGTGCCAGAATCCAGTCCCGGCTCCAATGTTTTGAAGGGTGATGTTATCAATAAACCAACCAGGTCGTACAGTACTATTTGCATCGGTCCATATTCTAAACCGGAAATCAATCTGAGTTGCATTGTTAATGCCAGAGAGGTTGTCTAACTCAAAAATAGAATGCTCCCATCCACTGTAAGCAGTTTTTGCCCAAACAGGGAAACCGTGAGTTCCATTACTTGACTGGTTTGCTCCATGGGGGACACTTGCGGAAGTAGAAATTGTATTATTGTAACCAGATGCAGGAGAGATCCAAGTCCAACTCCCGTTATCTAGACGGTATTCTACCCAAACACCATCCATGTCACCATTAATATTACTCGGTGTATGGATGTGGTACCAGTGATCGAATTCCAAAGTGAAATTAGCAATCGGGTAAGGGATATTTGACGCAGGACCACTTATCCATGAGTCACTTCCTGCTGGGACACCTCCATTGGGATTAGTACCAACCACTAAATTTCCCTCAGTAGGTGCTGCCGGGATTGTCCCATTACCCACTGTGTTGCCACCCCCGGGTGCAGGATTACCGGAATAATTTAGGTTAGTTGGAAGCCAAACTGCACCATTTCCACCAGTGGTAATTCCTGCTGCTAAACTGAGTAATGGGGCGCTATTAAATTGATCAATGTTGCCGAATGAACCATTTGTGTCTAATGATAGAAAACCATCAAAGTGCGATGAGGTACTGTCGAGATAGGTACCTGAAGTGAAATTTGAGTTAGCGGTAACTCCATCCCAACCACTACCGTTACCCAAGTTAGGCATGTTTCCAGAATCGATATTTAGCCACCCATCAAGAATGGTGGAATTTCCCGGAACTGTCCAACCATCTACAACACGAGTATTGCCACTTGAAGAAATTACGCTAGGTCCCGTCCAAGAAGATATATCGGCGGCACTAATTGGCATCAAAAACATGAGCATAAAGATTGTAATCGCCTTAATACGTTTTTTTCGTAGGTGTTGCATATGCAAGTCTCCATATGCATCGGGCAAGTATTAGTCCTTGAATCCTCTCCCTTGGTGAAAATACGCCCTTAAGGGCGTTTTCTCTTTCTGTTAGATAATAAATGTTTTAATTTCCTCATTAATTGCTAATTAGGCGCCGAGAGAGAGATTTGAACTCTCGCGGGACGAACCCACGTGATTTCCAGTCACGCGCGATACCAGGCTATGCGATCTCGGCTACATAGGAGCGGAACCAATCATCACCTTTCATGGTGACGATTATTGAATAGCAAATTGGCCTAAGTATTAATCATGAACACGATTAAATCGAACTCTCAACTCGACGGAGTACTGCCACTGTGGCTTAGAGGTATAGCGACGCCTTGGTAAGGCGTAGGTCGCGTGTTCAATTCACGCCAGTGGCTTCAATCTGTTTGTATCTGGCGAAGGTAAAGATTGTTTATAATCGCTAAAATAGTAATTGTTGTAGGGTGTTCTCTTAATTGCAGTGAATACTCGCGCCCCTCCATGGAGGATGAGAATTCCATTGGGGAGTTAGCCCAAGGGGAGCAAATGCATACTGGACTTAGGCTTTCAAAAATGAGGATTGAGCAACGTCTTTCAATTAACCAACCTTGGTTAGAACCACTTCATGACTTGAAAGTAGAACTCTCATTTCATTATAAGAAATTGCGTGAAACCTGTGGCCGCAGAGATGTCATCACACTACTGTTGGGTAGTTTGGCATTTTTGACAGGTTCCAGTGATCTTTCTAGTGGAGAACTTTCAGGCGGCGGCGATGTTTGGAGGGTGGGTTTAGATGGCCTAAATGCAATAGAATGGCAGGCATTTGCAATGATGATAATCAGTTTCGCTCTTTGGGTGGTTTTCCTATTCAGAACTCTAGGTGAATATCCTTTGATGAGAGAGAAAACGCTCTATCTATTTCTCGGTTGGCTTGCTGTTCAAGGTGGGTTAATTGCATCCCATGCAAATTCCCCCGATTTCCCGTTTAATTCATCTTTTTCAGATTTTGCAGGATTAATTTTCGGAGTAATAATTCTAGGATTTCTCTCCTATAACACTTGGCAGGCGGTAGTACAGACTAGAGACCTACATGTAGAAACACAACACGCTCACCCAGATCCTAGGGTGATGGCTGAAGCCCATCGAGACCATAGTCTGATAGCTTGGGGATTTATTCTAGTTATTTGGTCATTAACAACAATAATTGGGGGGTGGTTGGGTGCTCATTCTGTTGCATTCAGAGATTCATCAAATATGTGGCCATACAGGTTATTGTATTTCATTATAGGTTCTATGTCAATAGCAACGCTATTACATCTACTATGGTATCCTCAAATGATGCTTGGGGCAACAGGTCAAGAGATTGAAAGTAACCGCTCAAGAGAAGTTAGCCGTAAAATGCGTGGAGATGATTTTGAAGAACTAGGTCAACGTGGAAAATGCCCATCCTGCGGTGATGATACTCCAGTAACAAGATTGCCTACAGGTATGTTAGAAGTCGTTTGCTCTACTGATGACTGTATGGGTGTAGGCACTCCAGGTGAGAGGTGCCCCGAATGCTCATCGCTCTTTTCGAATAGAATTACCTGTGATGGTTGTGGGACCAGTTCGCCACTAGGCGACCATCTTCCAGATGATGAAGCGTGGTGATATTTTGCACCATTTGAAATTTAGAGATGATTTCGCCCCTTTACGTGAAGAAAATCCTGTGTGTTATCTTGACAATGCTTGCACCACCATGCGCCCTGATTCAGTTGTGCGCGCTGTCAGTTCATATTACACTGAAAAACCGGGTTGCGGCGGTAGGAGCCCCCATAGATGGGGTAATGCAGTTACTCAGAATGTAATTGAAGCTAGAGACTCGATTGCAAGATTCATTGGGGCATCTCGTTCCGAGGTCATTTTCACATTGAATTCAACAGCAGGAATAAACCAAATCGCACGTGGAATTAATTGGAAAAAGGAAGATGTAGTGATTACTAGTGACAAAGAACATAACAGTAACTTTGTACCTTGGCTACAACTAAATAATAGAGGTTTGATAAATCATCGAATAGTTAATTCAAATGATGACAATACATTCAATTTAGATTCTTTTGAGGATGCCTGTGCTTCTGCTGGCGATAATCTGCGACTTGTTGCTATACCTCACGTGAGTAACCTAGATGGAATCACCAATCCAGTAAAGGAAATTTCTAAGATTGCTCATGATTTTGGGGCAGAAGTATTGGTTGATTCCGCACAGAGCGTTCCAATTCAAAAAACCGATGTTAATCATTTAGATTGCGACTATCTTACTTTCAGCATGCACAAGATGCTAGGCCCAAGTGGTATTGGAGTACTTTTTGGTAAAGAGGAATCATTACGAAATCTAGACACCATTAGTGGCGGGGGGAAGACCGTTTCAAAGGCGGCACCAAATAATCTTGAATTTCTAGAAGCGCCACAAAAGTTTGAGGGGGGGTCATCTAATTATGCAGGGATTGCAGGAGCTAAAGCAGCAATTGAATATCTGGAGGGTGTAGATTTCGAATGGCTAGATTCGCATGTGAAGAAATTGAATGGTATAATTACCGATGGAGTAAAAGATTTAGAAAAAGTGTCCATAATTGGCCCTAGTTCAGCATCAGAAAGAAGGGGCATGACTTCAATGACAGTAGAAGGTATTGATGTTCACGATTTAGCAATTATTCTTGATGAGGCAGGTTCAGTTATGGTGAGGTCAGGTTTCCATTGTGTAAATAGTTGGTTTGATTCAATGGGTATTTCTAATGGCTCACTTCGAACTTCTGCTTATCTATACAATACAGAAGATGAAGCACGTAAGTTCGTAGAAATTTTTGAAGAAGCAGTCACAGCGCTTTCATAGCATTTGAAAATAATAATCAATAGGAACATTTCCGATTAAGTGGGGGGGGTCAGAATGGCAGATAGTTCATCGATTGATTGGGCAACTGTGGAAATGCCAGAGTTCCCTAATGAACAAGAACAAACCTCCCTCTTTTCTGAGAAAAGAATTGCTATAATAATTTCAATTGTGTCTGTGATTCTAATTATTTCCTCAGTTACAATTGCTGGTGTAGGGCTTTATCAGTTTATCTTGTCTCGTGATTTAGAGAAGTTAGGGCCACCATCTGAACTTCTTGATTGGCAGGATGATTTCAGAACCTTAACAGGCCTAGACAATGTTTCATCATCTGGTTCTGGAGTTTCTCTATGTGTGGTTGATACTGGTATTGATCTAACTCATATCGATTTCAATGGAAAGTCTCTATCGGGCTGGAAGGATTTCATTAATGGTCAGCCAGAACCATACGATGATCAAGGTCATGGGACGGCAATGGCAGGTCTAATTTGGGCAGATAATTGGATGAAAGGCGTTTCACCAGATGTTAATTTATTTGTTGCCAAGGCGATGTCTTCTGAGGGTGAAGGTGTTGATGAGACCATTGCCGAGGCAGTTGATTGGTGTGTTGATTCTGGAGCAGATATCATTTCACTTAGTTTGGGTGGTGCCGCAGGATTCAACTACTTCTTGAGTAGTACTGATTCATTAGAAAACTCAGTTAATTCAGCATTGTCATCAGGCGTTTTTGTTGTGGCAGCAGCAGGAAACGATGGAGAAAATGACGATGGAGACGTATCAAGTCCCGGTTCAGTAGAAGATGTAATTTGTGTTGGTGGCGTTGATAGAGTAGGTTCAATTTGGTCAGGGTCTAGTGTCGGAGACAACAATGGTGAAATATGGCCAAATCCGATGTTGCCTAGGGATGACCCTAATAAAAAACCGGAATTAACTGGGCCGGGGGAAGATGTACCAGTTTTAGTGCCGCTATCTCTAATTGATGTTGGGACTCTTCCATGGGGTTATGCATCAGGAACATCAGCATCGACTGCTTGGATATCGGGTGGCTTGGCTCTTCTTCTTGAGGAAAAGCCAGAATTACAGCATGATGGTTCATCTGGTGGCTCAGGTGCTATTTCTGATGTTAAACAGTGGATTTCAGATAGTTCTACTGGCCAGGGATCCCATGATGACCGCTATGGTTATGGGATTTTCAATGCTGAGGATTTAATCACATTAAGTAACTCATAATAAATCCCTAATTGTATAGTCAAATATGTTGTCTTGGGTTGATTTCAATAGGGTTGTGCTGCGGGAAGCCATCATGGGCGGGGCAGATGAGCCAGATGATGTGCTAGAAAATGTAGCATTCTGCCCAAATTGTGATCAAGAAAATGACCACAAAATGCTTCGTACTAAAGAGCGCGGGAAGGGCGTTGATCATCTTGTACAATGTCAAGAATGTGGGCACGTCCAAACTATTGAATTACGCCCTCCAAAATCTATGGATGTAAGATTCACTTTATCTGAAGGTTCTGATTCACGCCAAATAGAAATCGAGATTGATGATGATGAAAGATTTAGTGTGGGTGATGAATTTGAATATGGGGATGCGATTTGGGAGGTTACAAGATTAGAAATGTCTGATGCGACTTCATCTAGAAATGCAACTGCTAGCGAGGTTAGTATGGTTTGGGCTGTAAGAAGGGATTTAGTTCAGGTAAGATTAACCTTTACAGATGACGATTTTTCCTTTTCAGATTCATTGATTTGTGAGCCAGATAAAGAGTTCAAATGTGGTTCAATATTTGTTCACAACGAGGAGAGGTGGAGAATCCGTGCCCTCCACAGTGGTCGAGGGAGAACTCTAAATGGTAGTATGAAGGCTAGGAAAATTCGTAGAATTTTCCTCCATATGCCCCCTAGTTATGAAGATGCTATGGAGAAAAAGACTAGGGAGAGGGGAAGGTGGCGTGGTCAAGAATTCCCGGGTCGTGAAGAACATCAACAAAAGATTCGCGAGTCGAACATTAGGCGCAAATTCAAAGACGAGTATGGGGATTGAATGTCATCTTCTATTTGACCAAGGCATTAGGAGTGCCTTTGTGATATGCCATGCGATATCAGGATTTTCTCTTAACCTCCTGTTACTATATTCATACCATTGTTTTCCAAACGGAACATAGACTCTTACTTGATGCCCCGCCTTCAAAAGTTTTCTACGTAATTCTCCGCGTACCCCTAGCAACATTTGAAATTCATATCCATTCCCTTTATTATTTCGTTTAGGACCAGAATTTTCACGTGGGTCTTCTTTTCTTGGACCCATGCCAGCTTCATTTAGTTGTAAAAGGGCGTCTTCAATTACAGGTTTGTCATGAGTGGCTATTCCACAATATGAACCGTTTCGAATCATTAGTGAAATTGCTTCTGAGAATGCATTATTGATTTGATGATATTCAGTATGTGCGATTTCACTGGGTTCAAGATAGATACCTTTGCATATTCTGAAATCAGCTCCTGTACGCAATTTATCACAAATATTTTGGATGTCATCAGGTGTTCTCATGAGTCTTGCTTGAAGAACAACGCCAATGTTGGTAAATCCGTTATCGTATAGTTTTAGGACCATATCTATTGTAGATTGAGTTACTCTGTGATCTTCCATATCAAACCTAACAAATATGTCGTTTTCAGCCGCCTTTTCCAATAACTTTTCGAAGTTTTTGTATGCAATTTGTTCATCTTTTAACAATCCAAATGCAGTGGGTTTAATGGAAATATTTGCATCAAGTTGGTTTTCGACAATCGCATCAATGACTAGTCGATATTCATTAACAAAGAATTCAGCCTCATCGAGTGATTTGATGTCCTCACCAAGTACATCAACTGTAAAGCAACAACCTTCCTTATTGCCTAATTCAATCATTGCCGAAACTGCGGAATCAATGTTTTTCCCTGCTACGTATCGTTTTGCGACCCACCCAACTATGAAACGAGGCATGAGTGGCAGAACTGTTACCACCATGCGACCAAACAGACCCATATGATACGCCCCGAATAGCGGAAGTGAGCATGCGACCTTTGACGATTCCCCTCACTCGAAATCTCTAGTTCTACCTATTGGTAAGCCTATTTCCTCACATAGTCTTTTGATTGCTTGTCTTTGCCAGCCTTTGAATGATTTTCTATCCAAGTGGGCAATTATAATGCCATTTGGAAAAGAAATTTTTGTACTTTCAAGACAGACTTTGATAGAATGAGCCCACTGGCCATCTGGATACGGTTCAGTAGTTCCATCCCAATTTTCATCTTTAGGTTTCTCCATTTCAAGAGAGTAAGATGCTATTTGATGGCCGGCCCAGCAATCTGTTTTTCTGATGACATCACTATGACGCGGAGCATAATGACCTCCCCCAATACCAATCATTACTTTAGATGAAAGTTGCTCTTCTTCAGTTAATGAATCCCATTTACCAAAACCAGAACCACCATCCAAACCCAATCCTTCTATGATTACATCAGCCCATGCTTCTGCTGCATCGACCCTACCCCAATGTGATTCAGATGAGCCTATTTCAACAAACATCGTTGGAACAGAGAGTATAGGTCCATGGTGGGTAGTTTCAATGGTCAAATCGAATTCAGGTACTAAATTATGTTCGTAAGCAACTTCATTCAACTTCCT
>CAYNXD010000049.1:0-12741 GCA_964401115.1 uncultured Candidatus Poseidoniales archaeon
ACTTGCCCTTCAAGGAAGGCGGTATTTGGTTTGTGACCGATGGCTATGAATGCTCCATCACAGGAAATTTCGTATTCTTTCCCATCTCGCGTATCTTCAAGAATAGCACCAGTTAATCCCTTTTCGTCTGAAAGCCATCGCTTTACCTGTCTGAACGTTTGAATTTCTATTTTTGGATGTGCTGCAACCCTATCGTACATCACTTGGGATGCGCGGAAGTATTCTCTTCTGTGGACAACGGTTACTTTTGAGGCGAACCTAGTGAGGAAATGCGCTTCTTCCATTGCTGAATCTCCTCCACCTACTACAATTACTTCTTGATCTCGGAAAAAGAACCCATCACAGGTAGCACATGTGCTGATACCCTTCCCCTTCTGTTCTTCTTCTCCTTCAGCACCAAGCCATATGGAATCAGCGCCAGTGGAGATTATGACGGCATTGGCAAGATGTTCATCTCCCTCTACAGTCACTTTGAAAGGGCGAGAAGAGAAGTCGACCATCTCTACATTCTTGTCCTCAACCTCCAAACCAAACCTCTCAGCCTGTTTTCTCAAATCGACCATCATTTCAGGTCCAGCAATCCCCTCTGGATAGCCAGGAAAATTCTCAATGTCGGAAGTAAGCATTAGTTGTCCTCCTGACGCATATCCTGCAAACATTAGAGGCTCGAGCATCGCTCTTGCAGTATACAATCCAGCGGTATAACCGGCTGGTCCTGAGCCGATGATGATGACGTTGCGCACGTCTGCCATGATGTTCGGGGGAGGTAGGTAATCCTTGAACCTAAGTATTGAGCATGTGGGTTATTGCTTTCACCGCGGCCCTAGCATGCGGTTCCAACCGGGGGCCTATATGTTGAGGTTCAGCACCTGGTCCGATAATACCCAAACCCACAGGTTTGTCAAATGCTAGTTGTGCTTCAATCAATGATTTGATTACAGCTTGTCCCATTGCCAAACCATGCTGAGTTTCACCTTTCTCGATGATTCCTAGACAAGCCACTCCGGCAATGTCTTCATCCTCAAGTAGTCGTGTTGCAGCAAGTGGGGCTTCCATTGATCCTGGAACCCATACAACCTTGCTGACTTCAAGCCCCTCTTCTTTCGCACTTTCAGTAGCGAATGTGAGCATTTGTTCAACTTCATTCCGGTGGAATTCACCACAAACAATCCCTATTCTTTTGGTCATTCTTTCACCTCTGATTTGCTATCATTTGTTTGGCTGCTTCTACAGCAGCCACAGTACCTGCATCTAACTCAAGGTTGAGTTGGTCACCAACACCTTTGTCTGAAATTGTTGTAGTTGCTAGAGTTTCTGGAATTAGATGAACATCAAATGTTGAATCTTTTCTACTAACTTCACCAACCGTAAGGCTGATTCCGTCAAGTGCAACAAACCCCTTTTTCATAATATAGTCTATTTCTTCACCATTGCATAAAATCGTCAAACTTCTCCCATTTTCGCCGCTATTAATTTCTCTAATTGTCGCGCAACTACTAACATGACCTGAGACAGCATGGCCTCCAATTTCATCTCCAAATTTTAGTGACCGCTCGACATTAACAAGAGTGTTCAGGCGTTCCCTTCCAAGAGTAGAACATTTCACAGTCTCTTCAATTAGATCGAATTTCACTTGACACCCGTTGATTTTCACAACTGTAAGGCAAACGCCATCCACCGAGACGCTAGCTCCAATTTCCAAATCTTTAGTGAGTTCCTCCTCCATTTCAATTTCAATGGTAAGAACATCCTCTCTCTGCTCGGCTGAGGTAATGAGTGATGTCCCTTGCACAATTCCGCTGAACATTATTTCTCATCCCCCAAATTGTCTCTCCAAGTAGATGATAATTCTAGTATTCTAGAGATAATTTTTCTAGTCCCATCCAAATCATCTGATAGTCCCTCAACTCTTTGCACACTAATATGGGATTTTCCACGCTTGGCTAACTCCTCTCTAATCCATTCTTCAGCGTGATCTTGGTCATAACCCAATGCAATAATATCGGGCTTAACTTGTTCAAGAATATCAAACATTGAATCTGAAGGAGGAGACCCTATCAAGGCCTCATCAACTGGTTTTAAACCCTCTACCATTCTCTTCCTCAGGTCCATTCCAGTTACTGGCTCATGTTTGCGAATTCTTACTGTATCATCGTGTGCAACAATTACTGTCAGGTGTTCGCCTAGTGCCTTTGCTTGTTCTAGATAGTGTAGGTGTCCTGCATGTAGAAGGTCGAAAACTCCGACCGCCATTACCTTAGCCATTGCATTCAACCCCTCAGCCGCCACACTTCAACTCATTGATTTTCCATTGCTGCCAAAAGATCTGCTCCACTAACGAACGGAATACCCCTTTCTTCTCCATATTTTCGTGCTTCATCAACGGTCAAGGCGCCATCACCATCGGGCTGTAACATCTCAGCCCCAATCGTGCAAGCGACATTACCAGAAAGTCGAGCAATCGCCACTGCTAACTCCGTATGGCCTTCTCTTGTTGCAAGACCTCCAGGAGATTCTCGACAAAGGGGAATATGTCCAGGAGTTCTGAATTCAGCACCTAGTGCTGCTATTGCCTCTTCTTGACTGGCATCAATATCAAATAATTTCTCTGTCAATTCACCAAATCGCATAGTAGTTAGTGCGCGGTCTCGATCTGTAATTCCAGTAAATGTATCACGGTGATTAAGGGATAGAGTAAATGCACTGCGTGAATCGTATTGTAAATCGTTAGTGATTAGTGCGCCTAATACTGGATGTCTCTCAACTAGGGATGTATCTGCGTGAATGTCTTGGAGATAAGGAAGGCCATACAATTTTCCAACTTCATCGCCTATTGCCAAAAATAGTAGCCCCCCGCAATCTTTTCGGAGTTGGCGCATGACTTCAGGGGTCGCTGCAGTGGCTGGCCAAAGCAAATCTGTCTCCATCTCTCTGAAATCAGAATCAAAGACAAGTACCGGCTTACCCAAGCTAAAAGCCTGAATTGCAGCATCTATCGCCGACTCGCTCATGCACGGCGGAGGGGGCTTACCTACCCGTTATTTTCGGTCAGTAAGTTAATTTCACTAGAGGAGATTATTCATGCGATAGCGTCACCCGGATAACATTGGGGGGGCTTTATGGGTCAAAGAACTGTTCATTCAGGGCTCCCATTGCTGCTTTTCGCCATACTTCTAGCATCATCATTTACTCCCATGTTGGGCTCAGCAATGCAAAATTCTGGTGAAAGTTCAGATTCAATCACATTCACAGATGTTTCAAACATTTCAGGGTTATCCGAAATCAGCCCTGGCCCCCTTTTCAATTGGGCATCATATGGACCAGGTACGGCTTGGGGTGATTACGATGGGGACGGAGATTTAGATCTATATGTGACTGCTAGACATGACCACCAAGGACTAGAAATCAAGAGCCGATTTACAGAAGATACGAATGATAGTGTAATTCAGGATGCAATTTCAGAGAATGATTCAGGTGAGACTTTTCTTTTGGAGAATCGCAATGGTCAGTTTGTAGATGTATCAATTAGCGCAGGTGTCAAGTTGTCAGATTCCACTGCAATCGGCGCTACTTGGGCTGATTATGATGACGACGGAGATGTTGATTTGTATATTTCAAATTACGGAGTTGCTCATTGGGATGAATCTGCAGCAGATACAGGAGGGGAACCAAATATTATGTTTGCAAACAATGGTGATGGAACTTTTACCGATGTTACTTCGCTAACTAATTTGGGCAACCCAGGGCATTCTACCAGTGGCCTTTTTGCTGATTATGATCACGATGGTGACTTGGATGTATATTCTCTAAATGCAGGCATATACGATGAGGAGAACTTCATAGTTCGTTCTGAAACTAACATTCTCTATCGTAATGATGGTGATTCCGATGGAGATGGTGTTCCAGAATTTAGTGATCAGACCACTGAAGCAGGAAGGGTGTCAGGTCAAGATTTGAATTCAGTCACTGATTTCATTCCAGAATCTGAAGAGGAATATTCAGCAGAAAACAGCGGTCAATTAACTAGCCCTTCAGCACCAATGGGGGCGAATTTGGCAAGTGGGGGTAGTGCTGGAACTGGTATTTCTTGGGCTGGGCTTTGGTTTGACTACAACAAAGATGGTTGGCCCGATCTTTTCGTTGCTAGTGATTTTGGCATTTCCCCTCTGTATGAAAACATGAAGGATGGTACCTTCAAACTAGTCACAGATGAAGCCGGGATGAACATCAGAGGTACTGGAATGGGTGCTCATTCAGCAGACATAGATGGGGATGGAGATTTTGATTTATGTCAAACCAATTTTGGTCCCAATTATATTTGGATTAATCAGGATGGTGATTATTTCGAGAGATTTGTAGATACTGATGTCAGCGAGGACGATAACAAAAAGATTGGAGTAAATTGGCATTGTTATTTCTTTGATTACGATCTCGATGGTGATTTTGATCTCTTTATGACATCTGGGATTATCAATACCTTTGTTTCTGTCCAGGAAAATGCCCTGTACCAAAATGATGGGAACGGTGTTTTCACTGATATCACAGTTGATGTAGGCCTTGGTGGCCATTTCAAGAGCATGGGTGCATCTGTGGCAGACTTTGATGGGGACGGAGATATTGATATTCTGGTGGCTAATGGGGATGGGCCACTTCAGTTGTATGAGAACAATGCAGCTCAAGTTACGGCAAATCATTGGCTAAAAGTAAAGTTACATGGTAATATTTCAAACAGCCACGGGATTGGACAACTTGTTGAGGTTGAATTGTCTAATGGTACAATTCTGCAGCAACAAACTTATGCGGGCTCTGGATATTTAGGCTCAAGTGACCCTACAATTCATTTTGGACTAGGTAATCAAGATAATGCGGCACAGATTCGTGTTCACTGGACAACAGGACATATCCAAGTAATTGAAAATGTTAGTGCAGATCAAACAATTTCTATTTTTGAAGAAGCCCCTCCAGAAATTGAAGATTATTCCTCAGGATTTTTGATTGTGGGTGCATTATTAATCTTAGTTGCAGGTTTGTGCTTTGTTTTTCTAAAAAGAAAAGCCACCAATGCAGTAATTGAACTTGAAGAGTAATCCATCGGTTAAAATATGTCGGGGTTCAACTAGTTATTATCTGGGCGAGGATTAGAGATTTTTTTTGCATAAAAGAGCCAGTCTGCGCGTAGCATTAACAAAGAACAGCGATTCGGCCGAGAGGTCTAGGGGGGTGCAAGGTGTCACTGAAATTGGGTCCGGCGGGTGTTCCGCTCTCTTGTAAGGGCCGAACTATAGTAGAAGGTATGGATGATATTACGACACTCGGACTAGAAACAATGGAGATTCAAACTGTCAGAACCGTGCAACCAAAGCACTTTGATCAGTATTGGCAGGCAGGCGTACTTTCTCACAAAACTGATTTTGAAATGAATATGCACGGGCCTTACTACTCTGAGTTACTTGGTAACAAGCGCGAGCGCGGCCGCTCCTTGGCTAAGATGGAGGCTACGGTTCAGGCAGCGAAAGTAATCAATGCACGACACATTGTATTCCATGTTGGCCCTTACATGGGCTTCAGCAGAGGACGTGAAGCAAACGAGCAAATTGCAAATATTTTTGCTGGAGTAGTAGAAAGAACCAAAGAATTATGGGGAGATAAATCCCTTGAAGAGCAACACATTGCATTTCCCTGGCTTTCAGATGACGAACCTGCACTAATTGGAATTGAAACGAGTGGCCGTCAAGAATTATGGGGCACCCTTGAGGAAGTTCTTGAAGTTAGTAACCATGTTGAAGGCACTGTGCCAGTATTGAACATGGCACACATACATGCTAGGGGTCATGGCCGTCTGAGGACAAGCGAGGATTATGGCGAATTATTCGATATGGTTAGAGAACAACTTGGTGGGAAGACCTTTTATTGCCATTTTTCAGGAGTAGAACATCGAATGGGTAATGCACTTCACTACACTCAAGTTAAGAAGTCAGATTTGAAGTTTGAACCACTGGCAGAATTCCTTGCCGAGGATGGTGATTGGTTAGATGTAACAGTCATTTCAGATTCCCCCTTGCTTGAGCACGACGCTATGTTCATGCTACAACAATACGAGCGTTCAAAACACAGGCTATTGGAGAAGAAAGCACGCGATGAGAGAAGGATAAAGTTAGCACTTCAACAGGGTCTTGATCCTGAAGAGTTGGCTGCTCGAGAGGCCGAGGAGAAGGCAAAGCGTTTGGCAGCCGAAGAAAAGGAAGAGTCGCCTCCTAAACCAGAAGTGAAAGAGGCTCCTACTAAGGAGAAACCCAAAAAACCCCCCGCAAAGAAAAAGGGGAAGAAAGCTGATGGTAAAGAAGATGATGAAGGATTGTTTGATGAAGATGAAGATGAAGATGACATATTTTGAAATCAAGTCTCCCTTTTGCCAGTTCTTGCCCAATGGTAAGTTCTAATCAAATCGACATATACCATGTTGATTCCCCGGCAATGGTGATATTCTCTTGAGTCTGCGACCAATTTATGAGTGATGAGAAAACATGGTATTTCTCTCTCAAAAAGTCTCTCATTAATACTAATGATATCGTCTTCTTATCAACCACATTATTAGCTATAGGGATTATTGTATTCGATTCCATAAATGATTTGAGAAACACGAATCCATCTGAATGGAAAATCCTAGTTTTATTGGATATTATTTTGTTAGGATATTTCATTACAATTCTAGCGAATTCCCATTCTAATAGTGAAGATCGTTCATTATGGTGGAAGTGGAATGTCTGGCAAGTATTAGCACTATTTCCATTACTCGGAACAGCCATTCCTGGTTTTGGTTGGGCCGGAGTACTACGTTTTCTTCTTCTTATTCCGGCAATTCAAGCAATTTTCAGGTTAGTAAGTGTATCAGAGGATGGCGAAGTATCAATTCAACAAAGAATGACTCACTTATTCATTATTGTAACCTTGATGATATTGGCAGGTGCAGCATTGGCGCTGATGTTTGAGGTTCAATATGAAGAAAAGTGCATTGCAGATGTTGATTGTGATGAGGGACAACTTGTATTGACCATCGAAGATGCAATTTGGTGGTCTATTGAAACTACCACGACTGTAGGTTATGGGGAATTTGCACCTAAGTCATTAGGTGCTCGTGTTGTTGCTTCAGCACTACTTTTTGTTGGTATTGGATTAGTTGGTACTCTTGCAGCTACATTATCTGAATTGTTCTTCTCAAATCAGATGTGGCGAAATAGTCAAAGAGAAGATTTCTTGGTTAGGTTGCATCTATTAACAGAATTACATGATCGTGAAGAAATTAGCGATGCTCAATTTATGATTGAAAAGAAAAGGTTGGTTGAAACTCATGAAGACGATCAATTATTATTAGAGCAATTGGATAAGAGTCAGCAACGCATTTCAAGAAAGAAATCAGACGATATTAACGAGCGACAGAAGAGGGTTGAAGAGGTGAAGAAATTCTTCGATGAAGTTGCTAATGATGCGGAATCAAGAGAAAAAGATTGAGCCAACTGTTCATAGGAGAGGTCCATCTGCAATGGAGTATGGGAGAGCAAGTCGGGGAGTTTATCCAAATTGGCATTCTAACTTCTTCTGACCGTGCTAGCAGCGGTGAATATGAAGATTTGAGTGGCCCCGCAATTGATGGTTTTTTCAATGAGGCTCTAATTTCTCCTTGGGACTCAACTTCTGTATTAGTTGAAGACGACCAAAGTTCTATTGAGGCTGCACTAATTGATTTAATTGATGAAATAGGATGCAATCTTGTTGTCACAACAGGGGGTACTGGGCCTGCAGAAAGAGACGTGACTCCCGAGGCAACGGAAGCAGTTTGTGATAGGATGTTGCCAGGATTTGGAGAACTGATGCGGGCAGTATCTCTTCGTTATGTGTCAACTGCAATTTTATCACGACAAACAGCAGGAATTCGAGGTTCAGCATTAATCATCAATTTGCCAGGTGCTCCAAAGGCAATTCGAGAAACCATAGATGAAATTTTTTCTGCAGTGCCTTATTGCATAGATTTAATCGGTGGCCCCTATATTGAGACTGATTCAGATGTGGTAGTTGCTTTTAGGCCTAAACATGCACGCCGTTGATATATCAATGAGGTATTTTCCCATCAAATTACCTAAGAGGGGGTGGTGGTTCGGCCACCCATGGCGAAATTAAAGTCGACTGATTTTGAGACTAGCAGAGATAACGATGAGATGCGCAACGTAGATGTAACCTTAGATTTCACACCTAATGCCTTAGCATCTGTATTGTACAAGCAAGGAGACACTGTGGTTCTAGCCTGTTGCACAAAACAAAGCAACCTTCCTCGTTGGTTTCCCCGAGACGCGAACAGGGGTTGGATTCATGCAGAATATTGCTTACTACCTGGTTCAACCGATTCTAGATTTCAGAGAGAAAGAAGGGGGGCTAAAGGCAGAACATATGAGATTGAGAGGCTAATCGCGCGCGCTCTGCGTGGGGCGATAGATCTTGATGCACTAGGCCCAGTGGCTCTTACAATTGATTGTGACGTTCTCAATGCAGATGGTGGGACTCGTTGCGCTTCAATTACTGCGGCCAACATAGCTCTAAGATTAGCTATCAGAAGGCTAATCGCATCAGGTGATTCATTACCCCAAGATATGCGTCCAACTCACGAACAGAAGAAGTCTGGTTGGGTGGCTCCTAAACTTGATGAGGATGCACGCAAGAAACACGAACGAACTATCCTCCCTCATGATATTGCTGCAGTAAGCGTTGGGCTTGTTGATGGGGAGACATATCTTGACTTAGATTACATTCTTGATAGCAATGCAGATGTTGATATGAATGTAGTAATGACTAGTGATGGCCGATTTATTGAGGTTCAATCTACTGGTGAGGAATCAACATATTCGCGTTCGGAACTAAATGCACTTGTTGACCTTTCAGAGGCTGGATTGAAGCAAATTCATGAAATTCAGGCAAACACACTTGATGGTATTGAGTGATTAATCCCGCCAAAAGGCTTGAAGAGAGGAGGCTCTTCGAGATACTTGTTGCGATAGTAACTCAGCTGGGAGAGTGCCAGACTGAAGATCTGGAAGCCGCTGGTTCAAGTCCGGCCTATCGCACTTTTTATCTCATCTTTCGGTTTCATCTAATGTAGAACCTTCATCATCTTCAATATCTTGTTCAGTAACATCATCTTGGGAATCATCAATCAATCCCTCTTTAGAAATAATTTCCTGCAATTTCGTTTCCCTGACAAAAACAATGTTTGCGATAGGATCACCAGGTCTTACCAATGGAGTTGTTGCTAGACCGACAATATAACCATTAACAGGGCTGATTACATCATCTACACGTGCCCCAAAAGGATCCGTGACATAAGCAATCACCTCCCCCTCCTTTACTACTGCACCACCTGGCACTAGGGTGTGAAGAATGCCTCCTACTGGGGAACGAACCCAGCGAAATTTTCTAACCAGAATTCTCCACTTTGGCTTCTCGACCTCCCGCTCAATCATTTTCAATTTGGCTAGAACGTTAAGAATGCCCTTTACTCCTCCTTCAACAGCATCTTTCTCAAAACGGTGCGAACTTCCACTTTCCAATAGAATGGCTGGAACACCGGCCTTTGTAGACTCTCTTCGGATGCTGCCCTTTGGCCCCCTTGAATTCATAATCACCTTTGTTCCGAATGCTCTGGCTATTTTTTTGCATTTTGAGTTTTCAAGGTCGGCTCGGATTTGAGGGACATTCATACGAGTGTATGGTGCAGTGTGTAAATCGATAAGATAGTCAGATTGCTTCACAATATGTGTGAAGATTGCATGAGCAAGCCGACTTGTTTGGCTACCATCTGCAGAACCGGGAAAAACGCGATTCAAGTCCCGTCCGTCAGGAGATGTGCGAGAGTTCATCATCATTGCATCTACATTGGCGACTGGTACTAGGAGGAGGGTCCCCGAGAGATTTTTTGGTTCAATGTGGTCATCAGAAGTCCCAGGTTTGTGGTCATCTCCGTATACTAGGTGGTGAATAATCCCAGTTCCATTCAATTCGTCACCATGAATTGCGCCAATTATTGAGATGGTTGGGCCCTTTTTTGAACCATGCAGAATTTGAATTGGGATCTCAGAACTTTGTCCCATGGGGTCAAGGCCAATTTGCAGGGCGGTATCTAGCCTAGTACCAGGGGGTACGATTTCACCACAGAAGTCGAAATTCTGGACCTCGCCCATGGGGCAAAGCAAGGCGTGTTTACTTCTAAGTTCACCCACCATTGGTTTGAAACTGGACGCAATCCATTAAGAACTGTGGGGAGTTAGGAGCATTTCCCGGAGGTGATGGAGTGCAGATTCTTACCCAGCCCGCACGCCAGACTGTTACCCTGGATGTTTTGGTGCATTATTGCTCCCATTCGGTCAGTCTGAAATGGTTGGAAATCTGAAAACTCCTGATTTCCAACTAAAGAGGAATTGAAATGTCTGTAGATGAAATAGATGAATTTGTGAAAACAGTTCTAGAGCATGCCCCTGATGCTGATCCAGAAAAGATACGTGAAGAATTTGAGAAATATAAGAGGGATTTTTTACTCCCCCCCAAAGATTCTTTTCGTTCCGTCCTTAGGCGATTTGAAGTTAGCGAAGAGGAAGTCCAAAGCGCGGCTAGAACGGCATTTAGTGGAGGGAAGAAGGTCGATAGATTCTCGGAACTAAATAGTGAAGATAGCAATGTGACCATTGAGGTCAAAGTAGTAACTTATGTTCCTCGCGTTCAAAAGGTGAGGGGTGAAGAGAAGCAAATTGCTTTTGGATGGATCGAGGATGCCCCATATGGTGATGCAGGGCAGTCTGAGAGGTGGGACTACAAGGATTGGGGGGAACATTCTGAAAATCTTTCCCCTGGTTCAGTTGTCCGTCTAGAAGGCGTTAGTGTGAATGAGTGGCAGGGCAAGAAATCAATCAACATAAACCGAAGTAGTAGAGTTGCTGTATTGGAAGAAGGTGGCCCCCCAGTTTCAGTGGCTACTAGTGATCCTATTTCAATTTCTGAGATTTCCGGTAAAGATGGTTTTGTTACTGTAGTTGGTCGTTTGATGTCTAACAATCCCACAACTATTACCAAGAAGGATGGAAGTGGTGATTTGAACATTGTCAAAGGAAAAATCGCTGATGAAACAGGTGCCGTTGGTTTTGTTAGTTGGGATGATTTTGATCATGAAGTAGGCACTCTTTTGCGTATTGAAGGTGCGTTAATTAAGAGATTTCGAGATACTCCAGAATTGAATATTGGAGACAGAACAAAAATCGAAATCTTTCATGATGAAAATTTTGCCGACCTAACTCAACTTGAAGACTCATCGAAACTTCAAATCTCTAAACTTAGAGATGGCTCAAGGGATGTTTCAATCATTGTACAAATCATTGAATGGAAAGAGCGGTCATTCACAAATTCTGATGGTGAAGAGAAAACCCTCTGGGGTGGTGAGGCAGTAGATCCAACTGGGCGCTGCAGGATTACAGCATGGCAGGAATTGCCCGTTGATGAAAAATCACTACCCGTATTTGCATCCTTGAGTGGTGTTAGAGTTCGTTCTTGGCAGGGCACTCCAGACATTACAATAGATAATGTGGAGCAAGTAGAGGTCCTCAAATCTGCACCTTGGGAAACAATTGATTCTTCAAACCATTGGGTTCAGCATGAATTAACCAAGTTGGTTACTGGGAGCTCAGTAAATGGTGTGGAAACAACCGGGTGCGTGGTATCGGTTCGTTCAGATTCTGGTATAATCCACCGTTGTCCTGATTGTAGAAGGGTTTTGCGAGACCACTCGTGCTCCGAACATGGAATGGTCGAAGGGAATAAGGATCTTAGATTAAGAATGGTATTAGATGATGGGTCAAACAGTGCTTCTCTACTATTTAATCGTGAATCTAGTGAGAAATATCTTGGAAAAACTATGGAACAAGTATCAGAGGAACTTGATAATTCAGGTTCTGAGATATTTTTAGAAGAGTTACGATCGACACTTCTTGGCCAAAGAGTAACCACAAGGGGTCGTTGTATGGTGGATGAACAAGGTGCGATGTTTTTAGCATCCACTATCGAAGTAGACCAAACACCACCTGCTGAAAGAGCGAAAGAAGTCAGAGAAAAGTGGGGGGTGGGAATTTGAGCCGTCCTGGAAGACAGCCAGCAATTCGCATGTTTGCTCGTGAATATTTTGAGTCCAATTTGCTTGAGCAAGGAGAAGGTGAATACGCCCCCAATTTCGTAATTACAAAACTTGGTGCAAAAACCAACAGAATGATGGTCGCAGGGTTACTTGAGAAGATGGAGAGGCAAGATACAGATAATGGTGCTAATTATCGTGGTTCAATTAGGGACCCAACAGGTTTGCACATGTTTAGCGTTGCTTCATTCCAGCCAGAACTACATTCTCAGATGGAGGAACTATTGTCTAGGTTTGACCAAAACGCTGAACCAATATTGCTTCTTGTAATTGGTAAATGCAATCCTTTCCAATCTGAAGATGGAAATGTATTCACTGGAATCAGACTTGAGCAGTTCTCTACAATAGATAGCGAAGGTAATGCAAATTGGTTGGTTGAGACTGCAGATGCTACTTTGAGGAGGATAGATTACTTCCAAAAGAGTAGAGATTTGGAACCAAATGTGGATGCTTACAGAGGTGCTGGAATCCCCTCTGACTTAATTGATGGTTTAATTTCAGGTCGAGCACATCCTGATTAT
>CAYNXD010000050.1:0-23440 GCA_964401115.1 uncultured Candidatus Poseidoniales archaeon
TCGAAGCACAAATGGAGGATTGACTTGGACAGAACACCCATTGCCAACTGAAGAATCCGGTACTGCCGATACATGGAATTTTGAGGAAGCACAAGTAGGAATTGACGAAGAAGACAATGTACATGCAATGTGGATTGGTGCCGACAATATGCCCTATTATGCATATTCCAAAGATCAAGGTGATTCATGGAGTGATGCCATGATGATTGCTCCGCCAAATAATCTAGTAGGTACTGGATTCCCTGCGGTCACGGCCGGATCAGATGGCAAGGTTGCATTCGGTTACCTCGGTGATTCTGGAGGTGATAATTGGAATGGATACATTACCATTCTAACGGATGCATTTGGTGATTCGCCATTATTCACAACGGTACAAATCAATGATATTGGAGATCCATTAGATACAACCACTGATTGTGGATACAATCGCTGTGGAGGATTTGGCGACTTCCTAGACATGGCAGTTGATCAATATGGCCGACCATGGTGGAGTCTTGCTCATAATGAAGGAGGAGAGATTGGCATATTTGCAACCATAACAAATGGACCAAGTTTGCGTGGAGAAATGGAACCAGTAAGGCCAATGCCCGCTGGCGGGCCACAGACTCTAAATTAGAAGAAGCGGAAAAAAGATGACTAAGGTTCGTCTCGCATGACTACCCGCGATGATGAATACTCTATGCCGACTGCTGTTTTCAATGACGACTGATGGGCGAACTGAGCGGGTATCTAATTCAACCATGAGATTCATGGAGTAAGCCCCTCCTCGAAACCATATGCAACCAGCAGGAGGGGGCTATCCACTCGCTTCCCAAGGCCATCATATGCCTGCGGTTCAAGCCCAACAAGTTGCAGGTTATGCTCCATTAGGATATACGTATGTAATGCCTGAAGTTGTCCCACTAACACCACCCCCTGAAGATTTGCAAATTATCAGAATAAGTAAACCATGGAAGATCTACGGGCGTATGCTGGGAACTGTCATTGTTGCAACTTTTATCGCTCAATTAATTTTCATGGTACCTTATGGAGTTGCACTAGGAGATCCTACAACTTCTATTTGTGGAGGTATATGCGCTGCTCCATTTGTATTTCTTCTAACCTTTATGAGAAGACCTAAATTGGTTCACCTTCAACGTGCTACTCCAAATGAATTAGGAACAAATGTGCATAGGTTGCCTATGGGTGGTTCTCTTCAAACACCAGCAAAAACAAACTTCTCACACCACATAGTAAGGGATGACTCACTTCTAGACACCCCTCCCAGTAGAAATGCTTGGATGCTATTCGCTGGACTATTGGTTATTACCTCATTCCTAACGGCAATATACCTTACATCAGAAGCAGGGGCAATAATTGCAATCCTTCTTTTCATAATTATTGGAATTCCTGCTTGGTTGCTTGGATTTTCTATTCCCGTAATTGCTTGGTGGTCTTGGTGCACTCGTAGATTAGGGTTACACACTCGACAAAGAGAAGCGGAATCATGGCTAGTAGCTGGGATGTTATCTGCAATTCCAGCACTTACTATTAACTCAATGATTTTCCCAATGACTGCCGGAATTTTCTTCTCTGAAGAAATGGTTGAATTATTACTTCCTGTGATTTCAGCACCAGTTGGAGAGGAAATTTGTAAGGGGCTGTTTGTAGTCGCATTCTACTCATCTATAGATTCCCCTAAGCGTGGTTTCCAAATAGGATTCACTGTTGGATTGGGTTTCGCCATGTTAGAGAATCTGATCTATATTCTAGCGTCATCATTAGGGGGTCCTATTTCATTCACATTTACCGCTTTAGTACGCGGAATTGGATCAATCCCCGGACACGCATTTTGGACAGGATTAACAGGCACAGGTTTGGGATGGTACCTAATGAATAGAAATAATAGTGATAATATTGGAATCGTAAAGCCTGAAAACATGGGAGAGAAAAATGAGGGTACTCAATTGGAGTGGAAACTTATGGATCCCAAAAGTGGTGAATTCGTAGGAGAAGAAGAAAATGTAGAGTCGATTGTTTCCCCTGCCACAGAACTTCTGGGAGAATTTAGGCTACCCCTACTTGAGCCAATTACACAAATTGAAGAAAAGGGTGGTTTACCAACCCCTAAGAACCCGATAATAGGTTTAATCCTAGCTATGTTAGGACATGGTTTCTGGAACGGCTCCCTTACATTATTGGAAATCATAGGTCAGATGTATAATCTCACAGATATTCAAATTCTGTCGGCCTCCCTAATTTGGTCTGCCTTCTTAGTTACTGGAATACTACTAATTGGTTGGGGTATTATTCGGGGAGTAATCAATACCCCCTCGCCAAACTCAAATTGATTCCGGGGGAAATCAGAAGGTCCCGATTCGCGCGTCTATTCGTTTCGGCATCAGACACATTCTTGAACCCAGCCCAAGGGCTGGGGCTTTCGTAAGGGGCTACTTTAATGGTAATTGACTACCTACTTAGCAGTGTGCAAGTTGCTGCTACAGACCTTAATGAAGTCGTTGGGGGACTAGATCAAGTCAACTTAATGGTTAGCATATCTTTGGTAATTATTCTCACAGTTGTTTCAAAAATTCGGAATATTTTGGATGGACCTGGAATTGCTACAGCCATAATTTTGGGGACAATTGTTGGCGTTTTGGGACATTGGACTTGGCTTCTAATTTTGCTGGGATTCCTTGCTACAGGTTCAGCTGCTACGAAATGGCGATGGGAAGAAAAATCCGAGAAGGGTTTTGCAGAGTCAGAAGATGGACACAGGGAGTGGTCGAATGTTGTTGCCAATGGTGGAGTCCCCGGTATAATTGCAATATTTGCTTTCTTCAATCAATCATGGGATACCCTATTGCCGGTTTTCGGTTCTGCTATCGCAGTTGCAGCCGCAGATACATTTGCCAGTGAATTTGGTTGTGTCGATCCCAGAGTTAGAATGATAACCACAATGAAAAAATGCGAACCTGGGCTTAATGGAGGATGGAGCCCTAATGGCCAAATTGCTGCCTTTCTTGGTGCTTTGATGATTTCTTTACTGACATGGTCTCTAGGTTGGATTCTTCAAGGAGGGGGAACTGAAGGATGGTTCTCATTCATTGCTATTGTGACAATAATTGGTTGGATTGGTTGCCAAATAGATAGCATACTGGGTGCAACTCTTGAGAATCGAGGTTACATTGGCAAGGGGCAGGTGAATGCTCTTTCGATTGCTTTGGGAGCCATTATTGCATGGCAATGGTTTGCTAATATTAGTTGGCCTGTTTGAAACCTTAATTTATTCGCACCCATAGGGTGCGAGGGATTGAAATCATTGGCATACCTCACGGCTCAATATGGGAGGCGGAGCGATTCACAAGAATTCGAGTTCTTGCTTGCCCTCATTGTTTCTATTTTCATTGCTATTTGCATCGATTTGCCTTACTACTACGATTTCAGGACAAGTTGGAGAAAATACCCCTAGCGGACCCGGACTTGATTGGGAAATCCCCACCAAGCACCACCTATTTGTTAATGGGACGAGTTCCCCTGTAGATCTGAATAGAGAGTACCCTTACTTCACAGGAGAACCTCCATTTGTCACTTTTGGAGGTGGTTCGACAACAGTTATTGAAGTAGAATCTGCTCCAGCAACTGAGACTGTTGTCTTATCAGGAGAAGCTGATGTTTTCGTGTATGCTTCCCTAATCTCAGACAATCCATTTTGTTTGATTTCCCAAGGTCCAGATGGGACCTCTGGAAAAACATCATTCACAGTTTGGCTTGATATTGGTACAACAACCATAATTGATGGAGAACAGAGTGATTGGCAAGTTATGGAAGATGGTTGGGAAAGACCGTATGAGTTCCATGTAAATGCATCTTACGATAACGTCACACTTGGAGAAGGTGATGTGGTCAATTTGATCATTCAGTCAAACCATAATTGTGTTATTCAAGGAAGAGTTTACTGGGACGCATACCAATCAGCCACGGGAGTTATTCTTGAAGGCGAGATGTTACAGCCTGAACTATCTGTATCCACTGATGCAAATGGCATTGCCAGAATAGAATTTACACCAATTAGCCCATGGGGCCCTCAAGATTATGATTCCCAATTTATCGACATTGTAGGCCCACTGAGTGGTTGGGAAGAAGGTCGGCATTTGACGACAATGCCTGCTGAAGAAACTCACGTTGAACATTTTGAGGCCCCTCATGGTAGTCGATTAGTAGAAGCAAATAGAAGTGCGTTGGTATGGATTAGTAATGCAACTTTAGAACCCGGGAAATATATGGTTGATGCGTGCTTCATTCTAAAATCCGGAGATTATAATGAAGATTGTGATTCTGAAAATTCAGACCACATAATAGCGGTCTATAGATTTGAAGTCGCTTCTAAATCTGAGACCATAGCTGGTTCTGGTTGGTTTTGGTTTGTTTGCATAGCATCCCTTCTTGGATACCTAGGGGTGCGCCTAAAAAGTGGGCCACTACCATGGCCAACTCTTGTACTTCTGATAGTATTGGCATTTTCCACCATGATTCCTGCATCAAATCTACCAGAACTTGAAGTTGGCGCTACTAGAGATGACTCGGCTGCCCCACAATTTTCACTACTTCAACATCAGTCAAGTGGGAGCGACAGCCTAGGGTTGAACGATTTGCTTTCTGGACATGACGCACTGGTTCTTGGAGTATTTACATCTGGTTCCCCTAATGCTGAGCAACAGAAGAGAGATTTTGATAACGCTAGCGAGAGGTTAGGAGAAGAGGTAGCGTTTGCTCAAATCGCCACAGGAAGTGGAGTACAATCGACTGATCTTGACTACTATTCTTTGATTTTGAATGGTAGTTGGCCTCTACTGATTGACGAATCTAAAGGTGAAGTTGCAGATCAACTTCCAACAGGAATCGCAGATGGTGTGATAATTATTGATTCTGCGGGTTTTATTTCATCAAGTTCTTCAGGATCGATGTCTGACCAAACAATAGTTGAGTCAATAGAAAAAAGCCGTAAGGGTTCGGATCAATCCATGCTAAACCTATTCTCATTGCTAATACCATCACTAATGGTATTGCCACTGCTTTTCTTGTCATTCCCAAGAAAGAGGACTGAAGTTCCTGAAAAAGCACTACCTCCTGGTGCTGGGCTTGGTGGGACCGTAATTGCTGCTGGAATTGGATTCGCAGTATGGAGTATGCCAATTGCCATTCTCTCCCTTTTCTCTGGTTCTTATTGGCCATTTGTAGAGTTCCTGCTTATGGCGTGGCTGGCTTGGCAAGGGTTGAGTCTAGCAATTCATGGGGAAATTCATGAAATTCAATTCATCGCCGATAATATCCACAAAAGATTGCCTCAAAGTTACAGCGAATGGAGATTGCTACCAGACTTTTCACGTGATTTGATGCTTGGCCACTGGCTAGCATGGCTTTCTTGGCTAGCATACCCACTAATGATACCCCAAGGAATTGGTTCGTTAGCTTCTGCATCTTTAACTGGAATTATTATGGCACCAATAATCCTCATTGGTCACTGTTTAATTGCCGGAATTATTGTACTAATTTTGCGTAGTTTCGCAACAATTTTGGGACCTATTTCTCGCCTAATTGGAATGCTTGGGCAAAAGGAAGCACCACGACTTTGGGGGTGCCTACTAATGGGAATTTCTTTGTGGTGGATTATTTGGTTACTAATGGGACCAATTAGTAACTCGTTGTTCATTTGATTTCAATTTTGGAAACAATAATTATGATTATTAGAAAAGTAATTTAATTGAATCCCAATCGATTTGAATAATGCATAACTTGATTGCCATAGCCTACGGGATTGCCTTAGTCGTTATTGGCATTTCACATTTCACGGAGCCACAAAAATTTGTAGATATAGTCCCAACAATATTGCCATTCCCACTATTCCTCGTTTATGTCACTGGAGGGATGGAAATTGCTGGTGGAATTGGAATCATATATCCTGAAACTAGAATTCTTGCAGGGCGCTTATTGGCGTTATTCTTGGTTGCAGTATATCCAGCAAATCTCTACATGTGGACGCATGACGTTGCTTTCAATGGAACAAAATTTGATACTCAAGGACATGTGATCCGTTTGGTTGTACAACTAATATTAATTATGGCTGCATTATATCTATCAGGCGATTTGAATTTCAGTAAAAGCTCCACTTAAATGAGGTTTTTTTTATGAGTAAATTTTCCACATTAACGGCGTTCAGATTGGTTTGCTCATTAGCATTGATTTCATATTTTTTCTATGAAATTCCTAATTATTTATCTGTAGCAATTGGTTTGTTGATATTATTGAACATCGACCTCATATTCTTATTATTATTTTCTTTCTTAATTAGGATAGAGCACCCCAAATCGACGTCTAGAATCTTAGCAGAAGATGCCCTTCCCATAGATATGCCTAGAAAAGGTGGTGAAGGCAAATCAGTAGTGGTAGTTGGTGGGGGAATTAGCGGACTATCTGCAGCTAAGTATCTCATTCAGGCAGGTTGTGATGTCACACTCTTGGAGCAGCGAGAGATAGTGGGAGGTAACAATGATCCATATTTAGAGAATGAAGAACATCATGCAACTACAGTAATCATCACTCTACCAGCTCAACAACCCCACTATCTACACCTATGTCGAGAGTATGGTATCCAACAAACTCCACATGAATTTGAAGAACTCAAGGGCTCAATTGTATTCGATGACCGTGAATTGAATACAAAAATGGGTTCTGGAATAGGTGGTTTTCTAAAATTCGTTTACAGGGAAGCCACATTCAAGGAGTTGATGGATGGATTTATTATTTATTGGAAATTATATCGTCAATTCAAACTTCGACCTGAATCGGCTAAGAGTGTTTCAGATGTGCTTGGAGAAAGGCTAGTCAACTCAACGGTTTTCACTCATTTCTATATGCCATGGGTAGGCATCAATACTTGGTGTAGATTTGAGGATTTGGAAAGACAACCAGCTCATGTATTTGCTGCATTCATCTTCGAATATGCATTGACATTGCAAATAAGAGACAAGACTGCGAAATATAAGGAAGATTACTGGTGCGTCTTGGATGGTAGATTAATTCACACATTGAGAGATAACTTATTGTCTAGCAAAAGATATTCTCAGCATTTGAACACTAAGGCCAAGACAATCACTCGCGAATCTAATGGGGCGCTTTTGGTTGAATCAGAAAAAGGCGAAAAATGGTCTTGTGATTCCGTGATTGTAGCAACACAGCCAATTCAAGCTCTGCCAGTTCTTAATCAAGTTACACCCAAAATATTGATTGATGAATTAGAAAAATGGAAACAAATGGATTGCTATGTACTATTTCACACCGACTTCTCGGACATAGGCGGACGACCATGGTTGCATGAAACCCATAGAAACAAAACTACAGGTGAGTTCTATATAACTAACACAATAAAACCAAGAATGGGTGATCAAAACGCGAAGTACCTCATTACATTCGTTTACAACACCGAGAATTATCTTGATTTCAAGTCTCACCATCTTGACCAAGAAAAGATTGTAAAAATTTACGAGCCAAAGTTGCCCATTTTCAACCTTGAAAATTCGATAGACAGAAACACTGTATGGAGAGCGATTGATACCGAATGCTCTGATATATTTTGGACACAGGCCTGCCGTTCTGGACTGCAGTATCACAATAATGGGATACTAAGCGCGAAAAGAGTCGTAAAGAAAGTTCTGGGTTATGATTGGTAATATTTTCAAATCATGATTACTCGCTATGTTCTTCCAACAAATCAATTGGAATAATTGCCAAAGCCTCCTCGTGAGTACTTTCCAAATTTACAGGGCAAGCTACGCCATAATTTGCAGCGTCCAACCAAGTCTGGGCGCACACGCACCATCTATCTCCTGCTTTCAGACCAGGGAAGTTAAAATGAGGGGCGGGTGTAATCAAATCGTTCCCTTTAGAGCGGGCAAATTCAAGAAACTCGTCAGTAACTATGCAACAAACAACATGGAGACCCAAATCGCTGGAATCAGTGTTACAACAACCGTCTCGATGCCAACCAGTTAGAGGGTCCTCTGAACAAGTCTGCAAATCGGTCCCTAGAACATTGATGCTCTGGTGCATACCCCGCCGAGTGCTTTTTCAATCTTAATTGTGTGTTATGGGAATTACATTTTTCAAGCCATTAACCAAGTGCTACATCAAGCACCATCATAATCGTGAAACCTATCATAAGACCCATCGTTGCTATGTCTCCATTCTTTCCTCTATGAGCCTCGGGAACCAACTCTTCCACGACCACAAATATCATTGCACCTGCTGCGAAAGCAAGAGCATATGGTAAAATCGGAGTCATGTAGATAATTGCAGCAGCACCTATAATTGCAGAAATTGGTTCAACAAAAGCAGATAATTGACCCCACCAGAAACTTTCTTTTCTCGACAATCCCTCTCTTCTTAGTGGAACGGATACTGCAGCACCCTCAGGGAAGTTTTGGATACCTATCCCTATTGCAAGAGCTATTGCTGCTCCCAATCCATCACCAGTAGCTGCTGCGCCGAAGGCTACACCAACAGCCAAACCCTCAGGAATGTTATGCAGCGTAATAGCTGATATCAGCAATTTACTTCTGTGCCAAGTGGTCTTAATCCCCTCAGTTTCTTCAGGGGGAGCACCAGGGTGGAGATGGGGTAGATAGGCATCGATTAATCTCATACATACACCTCCAAACACAAAACCAAAAGCAGCGGGCAAAACTTTGGCCAACCCTTCGCCAGAAGTTTGATCTATTGCTGGACCCAATAATCCAAAGCAACTTGCAGCAATCATCACTCCTGCAGCAAAACCGAGCATTCCATCGAGAACCTTCCTATTGATTTCTTTGAAGAAAAATACAATTCCAGCACCAGCAGCGGTCATAAACCATGTGAAAAGACCGGCAATAAGTGCCTGTTGAATTGGACTAAAGCCCTCAATGAAAGTGACAATGCCCATGCTATCAATCCATCGAGGCGTGTTAAGGACAAAAATATTATCAAAAAATGGTCATATATTTGTAACCAAAGGGTTCAACAAATTATGCCAAGTGGGCAATACCCATGAAGCCGTTGATAGTGGTGAATTTCAAGACTTATGAGACTGCACATGGAGTTGGTGCAGAGCAACTAGCAAAGGCGATGGAGTCCGCTAACATTGAGTGCGATTCTGCAGAATTTGTAGCTGTAGTCTCTGCATTTGATCTGGCTTCAGTAGTTTCTGCTGCACCTAATCTAAAGGTTTGGACACAACATCTAGACCCTATTGGATTTGGCTCCAATACCGGTTGGCTACATCCATCAACTGCAATAGAACGTGGAGCAAGTGGAACAATCATTAATCACGCCGAACACAAAGTTTCTTTGAATCATGTACAGGAATTAATCGAACAACTACCCGAAGGATTCCCCATTTGTGCTTGTGCGGCGGATATCGAAGAAGCAAAGGCGTTAGCTGCACTTTCACCAACAATGATTGCCGTAGAACCTCCTGAACTAATCGGCGGAGATATTTCTGTAACAACTGCCGACCCAAAAATCGTTTCTGAAACGGCTTCTACTGTAAAATCCGTTAATCCTGATGTCCGAGTACTATGTGGGGCTGGAGTAAAGAACGGTGATGATGTGGCAATGGCAATCAAACTCAATACAGAAGGAGTGCTTCTGGCAAGTGGGGTTACCAAATCGACAAATCCTAGCGAAGTCCTGTCAAATCTAGTATCTAGGTTGTGATTTTACAACGGATAGGTACCGCCTGTTTGAATATGTCCTGCAGGGACTTTTGCCCCATAATCAACTACAACAGCGTTTAGCACAACATCGTCACCTATTATGGCCCCTTTGCCAATTAAACAATCTGAAACTTTGGCTCTATCTCCTATCATTACCTGATCCAATATGGAGCACCCAATTACTTCAGAACCTGAACTTATTTCAGACCTATTGCCAATTGCACTGAAAGATGACTCCCCCCCATCAATTTCCCCATCCCCGAACCATTAGGTCCCAATCATTTGCCCGCTAGACCATCGCCGACCATTTAGACTAATTTGGACTCCTTCAAGCCAAGATTCTGGGGTACCTGCATCTACAAAATGACCTTCAAATGCGAATCCATTTAGCAAGCCTTCTGAGGCGATATTAGTGTAAACATCACGCTCCATACTATGCGGCCCTTCTGGCATCCTGTCAAATATTTCTGGCTCAAGAATGTAGCATCCTGCATTAATCATGTTGCTAACAGCTTCCTCCAAGGTCGGCTTCTCTTGAAATTGAGATATCCTACCATCTTGCTGGATATCACATACTCCAAAACGAGTTGGGTCATCGACCTCCCACATGGAAATCGTTGCTAGGCCACCCTGAGAATTATGAAATTCAAGCATTTCCTTAACCGGAACGCTAGATAGTAAATCTCCGTTCATTACGCAAAAGGTCTCACCTCTCAAGTAATTCTTGCAATTTGCAATAGCCCCACCTGTACCAAGTGGTTCGAATTCCTCTACGATTGTAACTTTGTAAGGCAATTCTACCGAATCAAAATGAGAGCGCATCTCATCAATTTTATACCCTGCTGCAAGAATAACTTCCTCTACTAGTTCTTCAGGTAGTGCCTCAACTACCCTCTCAAGAAGTGTTTTGTCTAGCATTGGTAAAAGTGGCTTTGCAACATGGTTGGTCCATGGGCGAAGTCTTGTACCGAAACCGCCGGCTAGAACGATGACCTGCATGGTGACCCTCAGTCTCCGGTCTTACACCCTCACTTCAAGGAATTGCCCATGTGATTACTGTAACTGTGTTTTCTCCCGCGCGAGCAAGTGTTCAAAGACGGGCTTTAGTTGGGGGGTCATTGTAGGAGTTGATACAATGAACATTCACGAATATCAAGGCAAGGGTTTGTTTCGTGATGCAGGCTTGCCCGTTCTTGATGGAGTACACTGTAAAACTGTTGAAGAAGCACTAACAGCATATGATAAATTAGGTAGCAAAGTTGTGGCAGTAAAAAGTCAGATTCACGCAGGGGGTCGTGGAAAGGGGACTCTCCATAATCCAACAACTAATGAAATTGTTATGGAGGGCGGAGTAAAGATAGCTTTCAATAGAGATGATGTTGAAAATTATTCTTCCAACATTCTAGGAAATAGGCTCATCACCAAGCAAACTGGTGAATCTGGAAAAATTGTGAATAATATCTATGTCGAATCTGGTTGCGCGATAGCCCATGAATATTACTTGGCAATATTAGTTGATAGAGAAGAAAAAATGCCTCTAATCATGGCTTCTACCGAAGGTGGGATGGACATTGAAGAAGTTGCTGAAAAATCACCAGAGGCCATACATAAGACACATGTAAATATCGATACTGGTATAACATCTAAACAAACTCATGAATTAACTAATGCTCTAAGTTTAACTGGAGATGCGGCCGATTCTTTCTCTCAAATGATTCTAGGATTGTTTTCACTTTTCGTTGAAAAGGATTGTTCAATGATTGAAATAAACCCACTAGTGCGGACTGATGATGACAAGATGATTTTGCTAGATGCCAAGATTGGTTTCGATGAGAATGCACTATTTAGGCACCCGGACATTGTTGAGTTGAGGGACTTATCTGAAGAAGAAGAGACTGAAATCAGAGCAAAGAAAGCTGGTTTGTCATACGTTAAACTCGATGGCGACATTGGTTGTTTGGTAAATGGTGCCGGTCTAGCAATGGCAACAATGGATGTAATCAAACTCTATGGTGGAGAACCAGCAAACTTTCTAGATGTTGGAGGGGGTGCAGATGAGGAACAAGTCAGAACCGCTTTCAGCATCATTCTTGAAGATCCAAATGTGAAAGGAATTCTAGTGAACATTTTTGGCGGCATAATGAGATGCGACATAGTAGCTAAAGGAGTTGTTGCTGCCACTGAATCGCTAGGGTTGGAAGACCCACTTGTTGTAAGATTAGTTGGAACTAATTTCGAAGAAGGGCGACGGATTCTTTCAGATAGCGGATTAAATATCCATACTGCAGAGACTCTAGCAGAGGGTGCGGAAAAAATAGTTGCACTAATTGGGGGTGAAGATTAATGCCAATCTGGATTGAAGAAGATGCAAAAATTCTGGTACAAGGAATAACCGGTAATCAAGGAACTTTTCACGCAACTAAGAGTGTTGAGTTTGGTTCCAATATAGTCGGTGGCGTGACACCTGGAAAGGGAGGACAAATTGTTGATTTGGGTCAAAAAGAGGTCCCTGTTTGGAACAACATGATTGAAGCAATTGAAGCCACTGATGCGGATGCAAGTGTAATTTACGTCCCACCAAGATTTGCAGGGGCGGCAATTATAGAAGCAGCAAACGCATTCAATGAAGTAAAAGGAGAAGGTGTGATTGTTTGTATCACAGAGGGGATTCCGACTTTAGACATGGTAAGATCTACTGCTCACGTTAGATCAATTGATGGGGTCAGGCTGATTGGACCTAATTGCCCTGGAATAATAACACCAGGAGAAACTGGTGGCGCAAAGATTGGAATTATGCCGGGTCATATTCATGCCAAAGGGAGAATTGGAATTGTTTCGAAATCTGGTACTTTAACCTATGAAGCAGTTGCCCAAACCATGAGTATTGATGAAGGACAATCCACATGTGTGGGAATTGGAGGCGACCCGGTTAATGGAACCGGTTTCATCGATTGCCTATCAGCATTCGAAGAAGATGAGAACACTGCTGCAGTAGTAATGATAGGAGAAATCGGTGGCTCTGCCGAAGAAGAAGCGGCTGAATGGGTTGCAAATAATATGAGTAAGCCAGTAGTTGGTTTTGTGGCTGGAATGACTGCCCCACCAGGAAAAAGAATGGGGCACGCAGGAGCAATTATCAGTGGTGGAAAGGGAACTGCTTCTGAGAAAGTTGCCGCAATGGAAACTGCGGGCATCAAATGTGCCAACGACCCTTCAGAAATCGGCGAAGTGCTCCTAAAATCCCTCCAAGACGCTGGCCTTCGCTGAACTGACAATTTGCAACCCTTTTATGCGGTCTATTGATGGCGTGAACTACCGTGAGGCGTGTATGGCAATTGACTCGGCAGGCCTAATACCAGTTATTCTAGTCTTAATTGGCGGGGCTGTTTCTCCTGGTCCGAGTCTTGCTGTAGTGCTTCGAAACACAATCATTGGCGGTAGAGCAAGAGGTATTTCATGTAGCATTGGCCATGGAATCGGAATGGGAATCTATGCTTTCTTAGCTGTTAGCGGAATTGCTCTCCTTAAATCAGCAGGAGTTGATTGGGCAAATGCCCTAGATTTAGCCGGGGCAGCCTTCTTGATTTGGATTGGAATCTCGATGCTAAGAGGGGGGCCCGATAGTTTCGAAGAACACGATCAATCATCCAGTGGTAGGAAAGGTTTCATTGAGGGTTTTATGATAGCATTTTTAAATCCTAAAATTTTTGTTTTCCTAACTGCTATTTTCAGCCAATTTGTTGAAGCGGGCGCATCTCTTGAGGATAGGTTTGTTCTAGCATTTATTGCACTAGTAATTGATGCCAGTTGGTATGTAATAGTGGCTACGGCATTATCTGGAACTCCAATGCTAGATAAATTGCGGAGTAAAGGACATTTCGTTGATCAATTAGTAGGAATTATTCTACTAATTTTTGCTTTAATGATAATCGCATCTCACATTTTGTGATTATCTTGGTGGCCGTCTCTTTGGACCACCTGGTGGACCACCCCTCTTTGGACCACCTCTAGGAGGTGGGCCACCGGGACCTCTCTTTGGGGGGCCACCACTCCGTGGGCCGCCTCTACTAGGTGGGCCGCCTCTACTAGGTGGGCCATCCCTACTAGGTGGGCCACCCCTACTAGGTGGGCCACCACTTGGGCCCCCCTTACTTGGTGGGCCACCTCTACTTGGCCCTCCACTTGGGCCACCACCCCTTGATGGCCCTGATGGGCCTCGGCGTGGGCCTGATGGAGGTCCTGGCCTTCCACCACTCGGGGGTCCTCCCGATGGGCCAAGGTCATCCTCATCATCTTCATCCTCAAAAATAGCACCACAATTGGGACAAGCGGGATCTGAATCAACTATAGGATAATGCGAACATGCTTCACAAGCAAATTTCTCCTCTTCATCTTCTTCAGGCTCATCTTCCTCGGGAGCGTCCCCCCAAACATGCGACAACTCGCCTTCTTTAGATGAGAAAAGAGTAACTGAAATTGAAAGTTCAAGACCTTTGAGTGCCACTTCTGTGCTGATTGCGTGAGAGAAAGCATTCGACAAATCCTGAGGTGTATCTAGAACTCTACCATCGTCGACATAGGTCACATTTACGCGGACAAGGTCATCTTCAACGGCGACCTGAGGTGATTCAACCGCCACACCTCTTTTTCGAGCAACTCTACGGACTGCAACCTCGGCCATCCTTCTTAGCAAACCTACTGCAGGAACATCATCCGAGCCTGAATTTTCACCAAGCGCCTCTTCTAGGAATCTGGCAGCACCGCCAGGGCTAGCTGCTTGTTCTTGTCGAAGATGAGATGGAAGTTCTGAATTGACTTGAGATAGCACGTCGGTTGCAGTTTGTTGATTCATCTCCAACCATTCACTTCGTGCGCTGGTTTTCTGTTCTTTCTCAGCCTCATTGACTCGATCTACAATTTCATTTGTCCCTGACACTGCTCCGCTAAATGCTGCTGCCAAATCATTAGGAGAGTTTGCGTTTTGAGGTGACTCTTCTTGAGGTGCATCACCCTTCATCTGGAATGCGAGACGGTTTAGAGTATCAACATCCATTGGTTGTGAAGCGGCGGCCCCACCGTCTGCATCATTTCCCTGAACCGCCTGAGGAGTCACAACGCCAAATGTACGCCCACCGGCCTTAGAAAGGTCTTGTCTTGCGCCACACTCTGGGCAGAAAATAGAATCATCTGGAATCTCTTCTGAACATGCTTGACAATCCATCGGCCAACCCCCCTACAACCCTTCGGGTTGAATCACTCAATAAAAACGGTTGCCGCGAAAGTATGTGGAATCGCTTCTATTTTCGAATCTCACTCTAACTTGCACACTTGCAACATTGCAGTTCATAATGATTCACGATTTGATGCAAGAAGTTTCATGCTTCTTTTACGCGAAAACATGGCCAATAACGTTTTGTTTTTCAATCTTTTAATTTCGGTTCTTGAAACTTTAATACGACTCTCTGAATCTAATACATTATTACTCCTCAACAATATTATTGTACGCTGACCAATGAGAACGGGTAACATGCATGCTGCTCGCAATCTGAATTGCCCTCTAGGAAGCATTCCGATATATTCTACTGCTGCATCTAGATGACCTGCAGCCTTGTCTAAATAGCTATCAAATATAGGCCTAAATTGAATCATATTTTCTGATTTAAGCAAGTCGTCTGGATTCAAATTATTTTTTGATAATGAAGACACCGGAATATAGCAACGACCTAAACGTAAATCCTCTGGAATATCTCGCAAGATATTGATAAGTTGTAAAGCCTTACCAAATCGCACACCAGTTTCAAACAATCGAGCCTCCATTTCTGAGTCGAATTTGAACATATGATCTATTGTCATATGAGTCCAAAATTCACCTACAGAACCTGCAACTCGGTAGGTATAGTCATCCAATTCATTATCGCTAGATAAAGGAGTAATCTCATTGGCAATACTATCTGCGAATCTTTTCAAATCTAGAGTTTGCCCGCTAATAATAATTTCAAGACATTCCCTTATTCTTTTCTTATCGGAATTAGATAGCAATCCTAGGCATGAGACGGCTTTAGCATAGTTTTCTAGTAATTTCTTCTCGGCAGGATTGTGTTGTATCACTGCGAGATTATCTAAATCCGGCATTTCATTGGAACGCCCTTGGATTAAATCACCATATTGTCCTAGTGCCTTTATCATCTGATGTGCAGAATCGCATTCAGAGTCTGCAATTGTATCTGAAATTCTTGCTAGTAGATATAGTAGTCCAATTTGGGGGCGAATTCTTTTGGGAAGAACCTTCAAAGTTAGATAAAAAGATCTAGATGTGTCTTTGAGAAGGGTATCGATTTCTTGATTGAATAAATTCGGCATGCTTCCCCCTCAATTTGTCCGGTGGGCCGTATGTTCTTGACCCCTTGGGAATTTCTTTTCAAAAAAACACAACGCTGATGGTTCGTTAAACGCCATTATCGGCCCTACGGGCCGTGAGGTTCATTAAGAGTTGATAGTCACACTACCAACGAACCGCATGTCAGACAGCGCGCATTTTGGTGACTCGCACATATTTGACGGAGATGCCATTAGAGAGTCTTCGATTCATCAAGATGAGCACCTTGAGCAAATTCGTTCAGCTGTAGAAATTTCTAGAGAGGCAGTTAAAGCAGTGAGTATTACTGCAATCGATTTATTGAAAGAAATACCTGCTTTCATAGCTGGTCTTGACCTTGAAGCTGAACTAATTAACCCATTTTCACACATTGAAGCACCCATTTGGGAGGAAGAGAGTGTTCCTGCTGAGATGCTTGATGCTGCCTATGCATATTGTGAGTTGCTTACAAGAAAGGAAGCTGGGAATTTCTATCACTCATTCAAATATCTTCCAGATGAACAAAGAAAAGCAATGTGTGCATACTACGCTTTCTGCCGGCGTGCCGATGATATCGCTGATGGTGATTATGTTGATGTATTCCCTGGTAGTGAGGGTGCTGATGATCCTGAAGCGAGAGAATACCGAATTAGTCTAGAAGAATTAACTGGTGACAAGAGTGTTCTCGATGCACCCACCTATCGTGATAAACTTGCACAACTTTTCTTTTACAGAAAGAAATTATCCACGGCTTACAATTGTCATTCTTCAACCGACCCTATTTTCATGGCACTAAAGGACACTGTGTCTCGTTTTGATGTACCAAGAGAACTGCTTGATGACCTGATTTCAGGAATGGAAGATGACCTCTATACTAATCGTTATCGCACCTTTGATGAACTATATCGTTACTGTTATCGAGTAGCATCTACAGTTGGATTAGTTTGTATTGAAATATACGATTATGATAATCCTAAGGCTAACGAATATGCTGAAGCATGGGGGATTTTCATGCAATTAACAAACATATTGAGGGATGTTTCCGAAGATGCTAGTCGTAATCGAGTATACCTACCTCTTGAAGATTTGGAGAGGCATGGAATTAAAGCTAGCGAACTATCAACTGACATGTCTAATGACAAAAGATGGCATGCTTTTGTATCCGAATTCATCGAGCGAATTGAATCCTATCATAAGAAGGCGATGAAGTTGTTGCCACTTCTCAATCGTAAAGCACGCTATTCACCTGCAGCTATGATGGCATTTTATGCCTCCATATTAAAGAAAATAAAGAAGCGGGATGGCAATATTTTCCACGGACAAATTAAACTTTCAAAGGCTGAGAAGGTCACTCTAGCAGCGATTGTCTACACCAAGCAGCGTTTCCTACGCCTCTGAACAAATTGGCGCCCCGCCACTAAGGGGAGCAGTAAGCATAACAAGTTGATTGAAACCGAAAAGAATGAAGGTGAGCAGAATGAGGGTCGCAGTTCTTCTTGATGATCGCTGTCAACCCAAAAAATGTGATGACCAATGTCACGACTTCTGCCCCCCAGTTCGAAATGGACAGGAATGCATAGTTTTTCATGAAAAAACGCACAAGCCAATTATCTCGGAACAACTCTGTATAGGTTGCGGAATATGCGTAAATAAATGCCCATTTGATGCATTAGTCATACACAACCTTCCCGAAGAATTGGATAGCGATATGATTCACAGATATGACCGCAATGGGTTTCGACTATTTCGCCTACCAGCACCTAGAGAAGAGAAAGTGGTTGGTGTGCTTGGTCAGAATGGTATGGGTAAGTCTACCGCCATCAACATTCTATCTGGACAGTTGACTCCAAACCTAGGAGATTGGCTAATCGAAGCTGCAGAATGGGACGAAATTATCAATTCATTACCTAAAGGAGAATTGCGGGATTATTTGGCATTGATTGCTGGCACTGGTGTTAGAGTTGCGCTAAAGCCACAGTACGTTGATCATATCCCAAAGGCATTCAAAGGAAAAGTTGGTGAATTGTTGAGAGGTGTTGATGAAAGGGACGCGGTGGGAGAAATAACTTCTGAATTAGGAATCGATCACCTGCTAGAAAGAAATTTGCCTGAATTATCTGGTGGCGAGTTACAACGTGTTGCAATCGCTGCTACTCTCCTAAAAGATGCTGACGTATACTTTTTTGATGAGCCTTCGTCATATCTTGACATCTTTGAGAGAATGAGAATGGTTAAGATTTTGCAAAATTTATCAGTTGGCCATAGAGTAATTGTAATCGAGCATGATCTGGCTATTCTAGATGTCCTATGTGATTTGGTTCATATTGTCTATGGCACAAAAGCCGCATTTGGAATTTTCACCCCAGCCCGTTCTACTCGTAAAGCAATTAATTCCTATCTTGATGGTTTTTTAGTAGAAGAAAATGTTAGAATCAGAGACAAACCGATTTCTTTCGTCCGAGGATCAATTCGAGCAGAAGAAATTGGATTGCCAATCTTAGAATGGGGTAATATAGAGAAAAAATTGGGCGATTTCAAACTTACAACTGAAGAAGGAAAGTTGCATGAAGCAGAGGTTGTTGGTGTAGTTGGACCAAATGCAACTGGTAAAACAACACTTGCAAAGATATTCGCTGGTGAATTAGAGATGGACGAAGGGTGGAGCACCATGGAAGCAAAGGTTTCCTACAAACCGCAGCATATTACAGCAGAATTCCCTGGTACTGTTCGAGAATGGCTTGATGCGGAAATAGGAAATATTTGGCATGTGGGAGAGTTTCAAACTCGAGTAGTTAGGCCTCTAGAAGTTGATACCCTGCTTGAACTTGATGCTAGAAGATTGTCTGGTGGGGAATTGCAGGCGGTTTCAATAGTAATCTGCCTAGGTAGGGATGCTGACATATATCTACTTGATGAACCAAGCGCACATTTAGATGCAAATGCTAGAATGGAAGCAGCAAAGGCAATTCGCAGAACCATGGAAATGAATGAAAAATCTGCAATGGTAATTGATCATGACATATATTTCATTGACATTGTTAGTGACTCACTACTTGTGTTTGAAGGAGAAGGCGGTGTCCATGGAAATGCTGTCGGACCACTTTCATTACGGAAGGGTATGAACCGGTTTCTCAAAGGAGTTGGAGTTACTTTCCGAAGAGATCACGATTCCAAGCGACCGCGAATTAACAAAGAGGCTAGCCAAAAGGATCGTGAGCAAAAAGCCAGAGATGATTACTACTATAGTTGAGGTAAAACAATGCCTGTAGTTCTCCCACCCGGTGCTGGTTACCTAGGGAAGAGTAGGCGTAGAATATCTGCTAGCGGATTGGTAACTTGGGAGAGGTGCCCTAGACAGTGGCACTATAGGAGACGAATTGGATTGAACGATGCCACCGTTCCTGAAATGATAATTGGCCTAGTAGTTGAGGACGCTCTATGTGGGCTATTCATGGAGAGGTTTGCTTGCGAAGGACCTACTCGCGGAGTATCAAGTTGGGTTAATTATAGTAGAGATTTGAATGGATTGGATAAAATCAAAGAAACAGATGAAGTCACAATTACAGATATTAATTCAATTAAAAAGTGGATTTATCTGGCTCTTCCATCATTAGTAAAAGAGGTCCAGAGACTTTTGAAACAGAGATGGGATGCAAATAATTGGACTGCCATAGGCAGAGATATTTCTGAAGTCAAAGATGAAAGAATAGAAACACTACTCAGAGGTGGTATAGAACTTCAGTTAGAAGAAGTGGAAAATTGCTTCAATAATCAAGGTGGCCCATACTTACAACAATATCGATCATCTGGTGACCCATTTTCAGTCCCCGCTCCCTGCTGGGATGAAGAACCTGTAAAACCAGGTGAAAATTCAAACAGAACTGTACATTCCGGATTCCATAACGATGGACCAGTCTCCGCTTGGGAAGCATGGGAGATTGCTAGACCTTGGGTAAAAGACCCGCGAGTTGCTGAACCACAGAGGCTCTTTCACCCTGATGGCTGGGCTGCTGGAGAAATGGATTTAGTCCATCGATGGAATGGAAAAATAAGAATTTGTGATATCAAAGCAAGTGCGGGGACTAGCGGTTATTCAACCGGCCTTGCTAACCAACTTAGATTCTATCAATGGCTATGGCAAATCACGAGAACACATCCTGGTAGGCCGGAAGTTGGAATCAGCGGTGGGAAACTGGATGGATTGGAAGGGTGGTATCTAAAGGGACCACATAGAAAATTGATTGATTTGCTAGACGATGAAACACTTGATAGTGAAGCCTCTCGCTGGCATGAAATACACCAACAAATGACTATTTCTGGCCTACATCCAACTCACTTAGCCCCTGCAGACCCAGCACCATGGATTACTCACGCTCCTGGCGGAAAACCACTTACGGTTGAAGATGAAGGTGCTGCTAAGGAATTGACTTGCGAAAGATGTACTGCAGTTGCATTTTGTGATGCATCTCCTGAAAAGATTAGGTCAAAATCCCTCGCAGCTCTAACCCCTCCTGAAATAGGAAGTTCGGAGAATCTATTGAAAGAACTGGTTCCAAAACCACCTTGTACAAATATTTCAGCAATCCCTAGAAGATTGAACGTAAAAGGTGAGGTCAAGGGCCATTGGGGGCCACTATCGAACCATTATGGGGAGGATGTTCGTGGCGCCACGATAGTTGTTGGAGATACTATTGTAGTAATTGAAGAGATGGGGTCTGAATCATTTGGGGAAATCCCTGCTGGAAGTGAATTGGCTCTTCTTGATGCGGCACCTGGTTTGTGGAGAGGGATGACTAGATTGTATCTTGATGAACATAGTGAAATTAAACCTGTAAGTGAGGTAGATGATATTGAATTCACAAGGCTAGGACTAATTCCAACCAAAGCTAACCTTTCTGGCCAAGTTGTTAGCAGAGGGGGTAATAGTGGAGTGAATGCTTCTGGAAAACCATGGTCAATGTCTACATTGCATATTTGGGATGGAGAATCTGTTGTTGAAGTGGTTGCATTTGGTTCATCTATTAATCGTACATTTGAGGAGATAAGAGTGGGAGATCGCATTCGCATCCTCTCCGCTGAACTTGGGTGGAGGGATGGCGTCCCACAAGTAAGGATAGATCAAAGGCAGACTCGAATAGAAGTAAAATGAGAAATTATCCTATTGACTGATAGGTTCAAGACCCCCTGCCTCAAAGAAGTGCCGATGCCTGTTCTCGACCCGCCAGAGGATGACCCCATTGGTCCTTATCGAAGGCTTTCATACTCTCAGTCCGATACCCATCGTAGATGCCCGAGAATGTGGTACCACAGGTATGTTCTAGGCTTGTTAGGGGAGACTCCTCCTATTTTCGCCATGGGACATGCTGTAGAAGGCGCACTAAATCGAGTGATGCGCGATTGCCCAGCTTTAGTTGCCTCCGATGCACCATCAGAAATATTTGATTCACCTTTAGATGAATATGATAATGGAACTGGAAATTTGGTTTTAAGGCCATCAACGCGTGCCGATGCAAAATGGCCCGGATTGAGACTCATGCCTTTGCCAAAGTCAGTTTGGCCAAATAATCGAAAATCTATGACTGAATGGGCTAAAGAACGGGCAGACAGGCATTTTGAGAGAGAGTGGATGATTGCACGGGAGTCATGGGAAAAAGACCCAAATCGTATTGGTGATTGGGAATCTTTTGAGGAATCACGTAAGGAAGATGCTTTGGAAATGGTCTATGCGGGGATAGAATTCCATCTTGACGAAGTTGAAAATTGTATTTCTGAAAACGGAGGACCATTTTTTCAAAATTGGAGAATTGGTAAGAATCGACCAAAATGGCCAGCCCCAGATGGGCTCCCCTATAATCATTCTAAGCCACACATTTGCGCTGAATCTACAGGGGAAATCACATGGTACGAGGCTTGGGAAGTGGCTAGACCTTGGTTCTGTGACCCTGATGCAGGACTATTTGCACTTTCAGCAGTTCATCCTGAAGGTTGGTTACAAGGGGAATACGATCTAGTTTACAGGTGGACCGGGGAAATTCGAATACATGATGTTAAAGCAAGTATCGGGACTTCTGATTTCTCATTTGGTTATCCTGAACAGTTAGTGACTTACGCATACCTTTGGTGGGTAACTCACGAAAGGAGAGAAATGGTTTCAGAATTAGAAATTTGGTATCTTGGGGTGCCAGTTAGAAAGAAAATTCGACTCCCAGATGAAGAGGCACTTCTTAGATTAGAAAGAAGGTTGAAAACACTCCATCAAACTATCAAAATGACAGAAAAACAACTAGAAAGTAACTATCCTGGAAAACCAGCACCAGTAAGGAAATTCCTCCCAGGTGGCGAGTTTTCAGATTTTGAACCAAAGGTTGGGATGGCTAGATGCGAGTCTTGTGATTACCAAACAATTTGTAGCGAATCACCATTGGAAAAAGAATTACCAACAGGTGGAGAAAGGCGTTTTGCTGAAAACTCCCAGGCTATGGTAAATTGTACTCCGATTTCCGAAATATACCCATTTGTTACGTTATTGGGCACGGTAAGAGATCCCAACATGGTCAAGCAATGGCCTACTTTCGAAAAGGAATATCTAGAGTTTTTCCTTGATATGGGTCCTAATGAGTGGGTAGCCGTGGTTGTAAAGAAAGACGATCCAGAACTTCCTAGTGGATTTGAACATGGAGCCACGGTCAGAATTAAGAGAGGGATTGTTGCTTCGGGTTGGAGAAAAGATTTGGGCAATCATATTCGCATAGATTTGTCATTCTCAAGTAGTATTGAAATTGCAGCATCTACTAAAGGAGGAGATTCAAGGTTTGTAGATTTAAGACCACAATCATACAATATCAATGCGAAAATATTCAATTTTGACCACCGCGAAAACAAATGGGGTTCTCGTTTGATTGATTCTACTGGCACCATAGCATTCCAACTATGGGGAGGGGAAGAAAAGGCACAATCTTTGCTTGGAGAATATTCTCCGGAAAGAGGAGACGAAGTGGTAATTGTAGGAGCACGCGCTAAAGATCAATTTGGTAAACTTGTTCTAGAAGGAAGAGTAACCAAGAATTTCTCAACTAGGTTACGGCCAGCACCTCAATGATTGAGCAAACTTATTCAGAAAAATGTATTCGGATTGATAAAGCCGAGATCGCATAGCCTGGTATCGCGGTGGATTCGAAATCCACTGGCTTTTGACGCGAGAGTTCAAATCTCTCTCTCGGCGCCAATCTAATTTTATGGACTCATCAAAGAACCAATGAAGGGGGCGTTTTTTACCCAGTTGGTATTGGGAATGATAGGGGAAGTAACCATGCAACCTGATTCCAACCAGAATCCGACAATGCAAGATAGTGTT
>CAYNXD010000051.1:0-14822 GCA_964401115.1 uncultured Candidatus Poseidoniales archaeon
TCTTCGCCACAGAACACCTCTCGATCATATCGGTTGCCGTCGACGTTAAGCATCGGAATGAGATATATCTCTCTCGTGTTAACCAAATCGGTAATTTCCTGCTCGGCGAAATCCTCGTCGACCCCCAAGTCCCCTGGGCCACAAAGTTCCCCGTCACCGTTAGAATCTTGGAAGCTAGCATCCAAGGATAGACAATCTCCGTCATCGTCTAGTTGGCCATCGCCATTGGAGTCACCCCATGTATCTTCGTCAATCTTTCCGTCGCCATCGTTGTCTATTCCAGCCATGCCATAGTAGTACGCAAGAGTTTCAAGGAAGAACATCGGTACTTCGTAAGACATCCACTCACGGGCATGGTGGTTACCGACTAGTTGTATGTCTGGGATATCTGGGTAATTACCACAGTCACCAACAAACTGGTTACAGTCTCCACCATCCACACCTTGGAGTTCCTCTCCCCCTCCTGTGATTTTCATCCAAGGAGATGGGTGGTTGTAGAACCATCCTTCGTAGTCACTGCTAGTAGTATCCACACCCCGAGCGTTAGTGCCGCCGTTCAGACCTTCGTGGAAGGACATAATGTCAGAATTCTGCTCAGCCAGTTGCATCATTCGGTCCCGCATTGTGAAATAATCGTGATATTCCTTGAACTGGATTCGATCATTACCGCCCCATGGATGAACTTGGTAAACATACTCTGTTGACCACAAATCATCTGGAGAGGCGCCCGAAACTTCCTCATCTTGAGCACTAGCACCAACGCTGGCAGTTAGAGCTAGGGAATTAAGGAGAAGAAGCGTGATTAGAATCGCTTTAGCATTGCGCAACCTTGACACCGAAGGTGTCGAATCTGCTTTACCTATTGAATGAACCGCCGTGTTGGAGAGACTTTTTCAGTCAGATTGAACACTAATTCATCTAAGCCAGATATCAATATTTCACGCCGTTGGCTTTTCAAACCATACCCGCTCCGGCCGACTAATGGACGCATTCATTCGTATGGTCCCCGGATGGGAGAATTTGATTCTAGGAGTCCAAACGGGAGTATGGGCTGCTCTGATTGGGATTCTAATAGTTGGACTAGGAGCTAGGCAACTTGTCATCTATATTTTCCCACTTTTAATGAAACCAATTACTGGTAAGATTGACTCTGTAAATGAATTCGAAATGCGCTCTAGAATATCATTTGGTGCAGCAGCCGCAGGGTGGGTTTGGTGTGCAGGAATTGAGCGCTTGGCTGGATATTCCGGGGATGATGTAGCACCAATTATTCTTCCAACTCAATACGAATTTTGGTTATCTGCATTCGCAGAGGCCACCTTCCTTATTGGCATTGTTTGGGGTGTAATGCGCTTGGTGGATCTAGTGCCAGAACTTGTCACATGGTGGGATGAAGATGGAGTTCTTGATGGAACTGAAAAGACACTTGTATCAGCCATTGAAAGCGTCCTAAGAATTGTCATAATATTCTCAGGTTCCCTGCTAGTTGCGGAGGCCTTTGGATTAGATGTTGGTACTCTGATTACCGGCCTAGGAATTGGGGGGCTGGCTTTCGCATTTGCAGCCAAAGACACTCTTGGAAACTTGTTTGGATCTATTACTTTGTTACTAGATCGACCTTTTAGTGTCGGTGACTGGGTTAAGATTGGTTCAAACGAAGGAGAAGTAATAGAAGTTGGAATAAGAACAACACTGATACGTACCAGCGGTGATACTGTTATCACTATGCCAAATAGCACCTTGGTGAACAAAGGCATAGAGAATTTTGGAAGGCGACGTTGGCGCCGCTATCAACCTATATTTTATCTCGATTTATCAAGCAATGCTGATGCTCTAGAGCAATTCTGTACCGGCATTTGGGAATTAGTGTGTTCTCATCCAAAAACCCAGAAGCATCAAGACTCATACGCACGGGTATCTACAATTTCCAAAGATTCTTTTGAGATTGCATGTAATATCTATTGGGATGTTTCTGGAGGAAATGAGGAAAAAGATGCAAGAGAGAAACTTTTGCTTGATGTCAGCAGATTAGCCGATAGTTTGGATCTTGAGTTCTTTGAGCCTCGTATGCGCGCTTCAAGAGAGTGAAGAAATGGTGTTACTCGTACTGCTCAGGCACGGGCAATCGGTTTGGAATGCTGCAAACAAGTTCACGGGCTGGACAGATGTTGAACTCTCGCCTAAAGGAGAGGAGGAAGCAACTCAAGCCGGACTTGATTTATCTGAAATTGCTTTCGACACCATCTACACTAGCGATTTAATTAGAGCCCAAAGAACTGCTGAAATAGCAATGAGTTATAACAAAAAATCAGGTGAAATACCAACTGTTTTCGACTGGAGGCTAAATGAAAGACACTATGGTGACTTGCAAGGCCTTAACAAGGATGAAACTAGAGCAAAATATGGGGATGAGCAGGTTCACATTTGGAGAAGATCTTACGATGTCCCACCACCCGGTGGTGAAAGTCTTGAGACTTGTGCTAGTCGCACAATTCCCTGCCTTGAAGAACTGATTATTCCGGATTTAAAATCAGGAAAAAATGTTCTAGTTGCAGCCCATGGAAACTCACTGCGTTCGATTGTGATGCATATTGAAGGATTATCTAAAGAGGATGTTTTATCTCTTGAGATTCCAACAGGGAGTCCAATATCTTATGATTTTTCAAATGATTTGTTTGAAAGAATTTGATTAAGGAAATACTACACTACCATCAGCTACACGAAACTCAAATGTAAATTCTCCAGGATGTGTGAGTTCATACATTTCACGAATTGCGTTAAACAAATTACTCCTAATTGCATTTTGTAAAGAATTCATTGAAAATCCTACAATAATGAAATGCCTAGTTAGGCGACCACATGAACGAAGATGTCTGCGAATTATCGTACCTAAAGATTCAGATGTTAAATCAACATGAATTGCGCATATTGGATGACAAGACCCACCAGGAATTCCAGGATAACAATTCATTCCACCACCACCAACCCCTGCTTCACCAAAAGCTTCCGATGCGATTTCTGGATTGTCTAACATATCTGGGTGAGGTGCCCATGCATCCACTAACTCACCGCAATCATGGCAAATTGTGTTATTATGAATTATTTGATAATGTGGTTTTAATCCCCCAGGGCAATTAGGCCCGTGCATCATTAAATTCTGGTTATTTATTGCCCCAGCACTAATCATTACTTTGTGAGTAAAAGGTGTCCAATTTATCATGCAACTTCAGAATTATTGACCTTATTTAAACAATGTATTTTGAATCAATATTGGGGTGGTGCTCGGATTCGATAAAACCAACGGGAAATTAAAGATGAAAATAATAGAACGCCTGTAAGATAGAGTCGATCAGAAAATGATGATATCCATTGTTCTGCAAATGGCGTAAACAATGCCCCAACACCACATATCAGTGAGATTGCTGCAAAAGAGCGGGAACGATACATTTCGGCTTGAATTCTATTTACGTGATTCAACCACCATTTTGTTCGTTCTGTTATCTCTTGATTTGTCGCTTGAGATATTGCTGCTTCCTCCAATACTTGCTCATATTCCCAAATAGGAACTCCGCCCCTATAACTATCAAGAGTTGTAGGGGATGTAATCGATTTTGGTGCTGTGGATTTCCAACCTTCAAAGAGAGATTTACGGAGTAATAATTCGTTATCTTGGCTTACTTTTTTCATATCACATAGTGATGCTAGAGAACGATAGGCCGCAGCCAAATCTCTCACCCCTGGATAATCTCTAGATTTTGGTAGTATTGAATTGAAAGGACCGTCATGGCAGTAATCTATCAATTCCTCATCCAAAATTACTGATTCTATTCTAAAATTCCGATGTGTTATTGTCCCTACAGTTCCCTGTGTGTGAGGGGCTCTCCAAAGTGTATTTGATTGAACTCTCTCCTCGAGTTCCTTAAGACGAGAATTCCATTTTCGTTCATCGTTTGGCATCGCTTTCTTGGTTAATGATATAGAATGAAATTTGCCTAAAATTGCTCCAACTCTAAAACAAATTTTTTCCGCCGAAACAAAATTTTTCTCATCAATTGATTCTACAAGTAATTTGTCTGCACGTTCTCCCTCAACTTCCCGGAAGAAAAGCAACAAGTCCTTATTATCAACTTGTAAGCCGCCAAAAGCTGAATTCAAGTTAGGGGATTCTATTTCAGAAAGCGAGCGCCCATTTCCTTTTTCATCGAGTGGTAATAATAGAATTGTAATTTTGCGTCCAGAATTTTCAGTCAGTAAAAATTTAGGTAATCTAGATGACTTAATTCTCTCAATTACCCCCCCTTCAAAATGAGGTGGAACACCCCACCTAACACCACCTCCTCCTATTGAAATGACCCTTTGCCACCAATCAATAGAATCAGTATCACCTGTTGGCCAAAATAATAGGTGACTGTCAAAAGTTGTATGCAAACGCCATGCTTCAAAGCCCTCTGGTACTTGACTAGCGGCTGGTTCAATAGATTGAGCTATCCCGACAGGGAACCATGCTTCTTTCGCAAAAGTTTCCATGCTCAAATCGCCTCTCACAAGCGTCCCCTCGAGTAGCGGCAGGGGTTAACAGCCTTTGCTTCTACTGCTATTACTCAATAGATAAGCGAAGCATTGACAGCCCATGAGAGTGGCGAGATGTTTGTGAGTGACGTTTCTAAGCCCCTGCCCCTTGCCGTTGATTTAGACGGTACTCTCATCCTAACGGACATGAGCTGGGTCACAATAAAGCGTGTTCTTTTTTGGAGGCCATGGCTAATTCCTTGGGCTATTTTCAAAGAAATTACTGGGAAGCGCACTATTTGGAAGCAAAGACTTGCTAGTAAATTAATTTTTGACCCCGCTGAACTTTCCTATCATGAGGAGTTTCTTGCATGGTTAAAGAATGAAAGAGAGACGAGAGATGAAATTGTTTTATGCACTGCATCGACATATTCGGTTGCTAAAATAATTGCCGAACATGTGGGACTTTTCGATGATGTCATGGCTTCAGGAACTGGCCGGAACCTTGCTGCTGCCAACAAAGCCGCAGCATTAGTTGAACGGTATGGAGAGAAAGGTTTTGGATATGCAGGAAACTCAAGATCAGACTTAGCGGTTTGGCCGGATGCCGGTGAAATCATTGTAGTAAATGCCCCTCAATATGTTCGCAAAAAAATAGAAAAATCTGCCGATTTAATCTTTGATTAAAGATTAGAACATTTTCTTTGGTTGAAAATGTCGATTTCTTGTGGGGGCAGGCATGAAGAGAGATGTCGCCCTCCCCCCAACTCGCGAAGCCACAGAATGATGTCACGAGGTGAATAAATGGGGAGGATTGGAAGAGGGGTCGATGCTACGGCAAAGTGGCTCCTAAAATGGAGAATTATCCGCGGCCCGGCACGCTTCATAGCCAACTCACGTTACGCTTACAGTATAATCAGAAGAACTGATAGAATTAGGACAAATCGTCTAAGAGATCGTTTAAAGATAGGAGATTTGCCTAAGCATGTTTCAATTATTATGGATGGAAATAGAAGATTTGCTTGGAGCAAAGATTTAGAGAATAAAGTTGGTCATCGTCATGGAAAAGATAAACTCAAAGAAGTGTTGGATTGGGTTCTTGACTTAGGAATACCTTATCTCACAGTTTATGCCCTCTCAACTGAGAACGTTGCAGGACGGGAAGTTAAGGAATTATCAGAATTATATTCCCTATACATCAATGGTTTTGATGAGATTCGAAATGATCCTAGAATCCATAATAACAAGGTCAAAGTTCAAGCAGTTGGAAGATTGGAATTACTCCCAAATGAGGTACAGGATGCAATTAAGAGGGCGGAAGAAAGTACTGCTGATTACGATGATTTCCTCTTCACCGTTTGCTTAGCTTATGGTGGTAGGGAAGAGATTGTTGACGCAATGAGGGAGGTGGCAAAAGAACATGCTAAGGGAGACCTACCTCTAGATGAAATCAATACTGAAGCGATTTCTAATCGACTTTATACAGCGGAACTACCCGATCCAGACTTAGTTATCAGAACTAGTGGGGAAGAGCGAATTTCCAATTTCCTATTATGGCAAATTGCCTACTCAGAACTTCACTTCACTGATGTTCATTGGCCGTCCTTTAGTCGCAACGATCTCTATGAAGCAATTGATTCCTATCAAAAACGAAAGAGAAGATATGGAGGGTAAGATTTGGTAGATGGCCCATGCCCTACATGTGGAACATACCACAATCCCGCATTGACTGTTGATGCTGTATCAGTGCGAGGTGAAGGAGAGCGGCGAGAAGTTCTATTGATTAGGCGTGGAAGAGAACCTTGGAAGGGTTTCTGGGCATTTCCTGGTGGTTTTGTTGACGGTGGCGAAGATCCCGAAGATGCTGTAATTAGAGAGCTACGGGAAGAGTGTAATTTAGTAGGAGAGGTAACAAACATAATCTCAGTTAGAGGGAACCCAAATAGAGACCCTAGAGGACATGTTGTTACAATTTTTTATTCTGTTAATGTGATTTCTGATGAAATTCCAATTGCCGGTGATGACGCTGCTCATGCTGAATGGATTTTACTAGAAAGTGTGGAATTAGAAAATATGGGTGCTGACCATGCTGAAATCATACAATTGTTAAAGCAAAATTCCTAGAAAGAAATAAACGCATTGAACTAATGGGCGAGTTTATGTCACAATTGTTTGCAATGGACAGATACTATATTCAGACCAAATTTTGGAGAATTTTTGGTGGTGCTTTTTGGTTTAAAGATTTGAATGATCAAGTCATTGCTTATTCTAAACAAAAGCGCTTCAAATTAAAGGAAGATATTGTCCTATACTCAGATGAAACATGTACCCAACCATTAATTTCGATTAAAGCAAGGAGCGTCATTGATTTTGGAGCAACCTATGATATCATAGATATGACAACTGGCGAAAATCTAGGAGCTGCTCAACGAAAGGGGTTCAAGTCAATTATCAAAGATACTTGGAAAATTCTTGATGCTAATGGAAATGAATATGCAGAATTTGTTGAGGACAGCAATGCATTACTAAGACGATTTGTTACACTGATACCTGCAAAATATCATTTCAGTGTTCAAGGCCAGCATGATATTATGATGAATCAGAGATTTAATCCCTTCATCAAAAAGACTGATATTTTGATTCCACAAGGACATCCGCTGGACAGAAGAGTAATCGCTGCTGTAGCACTTCTAAGTTCAGCAATCGAAGGAAGACAAGGATAATCAAGACTGCTTTTTGAACCTAGTCGTAAAGATTGGAATACTTCGCTCTAGTCTTAGAGATTTTAGGTGAGACTACAGTTATGCAGTATGGATTTCGAGGATTATTGGTGAAGTAATCATGATGATAATCCTCTGCAGGAAAGAAATTTATTAGAGGGCTAATCTCTGTAACTATTGGTTTAGAAAATAAGGAAGAAATATTTGACAAAACCGATTCTGCATCTAATTTTTGATTCTCATCGGAATAGAATATTACGCTGCGATAATGTGGTCCAATGTCATTTCCTTGTCTGTTTAATTGAGTTGGATCATGACAGGTAAAGAACACCTCAAGAAGAGTAATGGTGTCTAGAACTTCGGGGTTAAAAATTACTCTCACTACCTCTGCATGCCCTGTTTTTTTCCCGCACACCTGTTCATACGTAGGATTCTCAACATGGCCACCAGAATATCCTGGAACAATGCTATTGATTCCTCTTAATCCTTTCAACGCACCCTCAACGCACCAAAAGCAGCCACCACCTAGGACAATGCTTCGCATACCCATAGCAACTCGACAAACGCTATCAATCACTCGGAATAAATTGAATAATTTCAACTAGAGTTGATGATTCGATTCAGTTCAGACCAACAATTGCTCCAACCAACCGCAATACCACCACCTCGTCTTCTCATTTGTACTGCCTCTCTCCATGCTGCAACCTCTTGATTCAATGACGGCCCCTTAACAGTAGAATCGATTCTAAACAGCAATCCGGTACCAAGATATGCATCGAGAAAACCTCTTTGAGCCTTAGATACAAGAAGTGTAGGTATCCCTTGACAAATTGCTTCATGTGCCAAAGTCACTGATTCAGAAAGCACACCATCAAACTTGGATAGGTAACTCGGAAGTCCCCAAGGGTCTTTGATTGGTTCATTTTCTGTCATTGAGATTACCTCCATTCCCAAATCTGGAATTAAAGGAGAAGCTGAAACTAACTCTTTCTTATCGTGAATTCCTCCGCCTAACAGTGCGCGATGAAATATTCTTGGAACACTTTCTTCTTTCGGGATTCTTGAAGTTTCAGGTTGTTTGAGATAGGTATGAGGAAGTTCTCCTTCCAACTGATGAACTTTGATACCTTGTTCCCTACAGGCTGCGTGGAAACCTCCATCCAAATGTTCTCTCCAATTAGCTGACAAAATAACTTCTGTGGCGGCGGATAAGGCGTGTCTATGGGCTAGGTGATTTACCTCAGTATCTGTAAGATAAATTCGTCTCTCAATTTTTGCTTTCTTAGCTGCCCTTAGTTCTAGAGGCGCTCCTTTACTAATGATTTTCTCAATTGGCTTGCCAGTTAAACGGCGGCGCTTGAGAATAGATTTTACCTTCCTTAAGCGCTTGAAAGCTCTAATTTCACGCTGAATCGGGAGTACTTTACGACCGACGGGCCTAGGTACTCTTACAAGGTGTCTTTCCGGAAGTGGATTATTTGGATTGGATAACATCGATTCAATTTCCAACCTATTAGTTGCAACAATGATATCCACTGGGCTACCATCTTGAATGAACGATTGGAAGAGTTGCAAATGGGCTGGATGGTCAAGTACCCAGCATGTTGGACCGCCCCCCATAACTACGGGTTAGTAACTAGGGTCATGAAAAGAACGGTTAATGGCTCGACATGACTTCCCAGTAACATGGCAAAGGAACGTATCGATGTAGAGGGGGGTAAGACATACGGCCCTTATTCACCAGGAGTAAAGGCAAATGGGGTAATATGGTTAGCAGGACAGATAGCACCAGAGGCTGGAGACGATACTGCATCTCAAACTGCTGCTAGCCTTGAGAAAATTGATTCTTTGCTTGAGGCTGCTGGGGTGAGCAAGAACAACATCTGTTTTGCTCAAGTTCTGTTAGAAAATATTGATGATTTCATGGAAATGAATGAGGTTTATTCCTCTTGGCTTCAAGGAATTGAAGTTCCACCCGCTAGAGCTGCATTTGAGGTATCAGCCTTACCACGCGGTGCTAAAGTGGAAATTGTTGTTCAAGCCATTGATAGTAACTGCTGCTAGCACTGCCAACAGAGCCACTTTTAGCAAAAGAGGGGGCGGGCGAGATTATGGAGAGGGTCGAGTGGCCGTTGGGTCTTGACCGAAAGAAGGCAGCTGCGGCTTTCAAAGCGTACGACATCAGGGGAATTGCAGGAGACCCGCTTACACCAGATTTTGCTTACCGTCTTGGACGCGCATTGGCTACATTTCTTGATTGCAATTCACTTGCTGTAGCCCGAGACATAAGAGAGTCAGGTCCTGCTCTTCATTCGTCTTTTATCGATGGTCTAACATCTTCAGGTGTTTCGGTGCATGATCTTGGAATCATGCCCACAGGGGCATTATATCATGCAACTGTAGCATTACCTGTTGATGGAGGTGTGGTAATTACAGCAAGCCATAACCCACCCGAATATAACGGCTTCAAAATGTGCCGTGGTTCATCTGCAATGGCTGGACAAGAATTACAAGATTTGCTGAAGGTGTTTGAAAATGGTGAGTTCAAAACTGGCCATGGACAACATATTCACGTGGAAAACTTCCAAGAAGATTACTTCAATGCTATAATCGCATCCACTGGTTTTCCTAATCGCCCAGTCAAGGTTGTGGTAGATTCCGGTAACGCTGTTCCTGGACCTTTTATGAAAGCCATTCTCAAAGCAATTGGCGCTGAAGCAACGTGTATTCTTTGTGAATGGGACAATTCATTCCCCGTCCACCCTCCGGACCCAACTAGACCTGCAAATATGGAACTTCTCGGAGAAATTGTGAGAGAAAGCGGTGCTGAATTTGGGATAGGAGTTGATGGGGATGGAGATAGAATGGGTATGGTTGATGAAAATGGTAGATTCATCCACCCAGATAGATTGTTAGCCATTTTTGCTGCAGATATTCTCTCAAGAGTCCCACAAAATGCCTCTGATGAAGCACGTACAGTTTTCTATGATGTAAAATGTTCAATCGCACTGGAACAGACTATTCGCTCTGCTGGAGGTATCCCCCACATGATGAGGACTGGACATTCATTTCAGAAACTTGCCTTAAAAAATTCACCAGAAACACCATTAGCAGGTGAAATGAGTGGTCATTTCTTCTTCAATGATAAATGGCCAGGATTTGACGATACGCTATATTGTACGGCAAGAATGCTGGAACTAGTTGGTAGAGATCCTTCGCCCGAAGAAGGTGGCCCTACCTTCTCAGAGAGACTTGCCAACATCCCAACATACCCTAGTACCGGTGAAGCAAAGGTTCCCTTGACTGCAGAGCGTGAGAAAACTATGGATTTCGTTGAAAACGCCTTTTCCCAATTTGAAATGGTTACTGTCGATGGAATTAGAATTAGTCTATCTGGTGACGATTGGAAAGGATGGTTCCTTTGCAGGCCATCCAATACAGAACCAATTCTAGTAATGAGGGCTGAAGCAACTACTGATGAAGGCTTAGCAGAAATTCGGCAATTAGTAGATGAAAAAATTGGTGGGCAAATCGATATGACAAAATTCGATGAGGCTTAATCCCAAGGATCGTCATCATCAGCCCAATCTTGAGCTGAGTCGTCTACTATATCATCTTCAGATTCTTCATCATCGCCTTCTTCATCATCGTTAGATTCTTCCAAATCATCTTCATTCTCTTCAGTTGTTGCTGTTGAACTATCCAATAGTGACATGGCAAGGTCTGTGTCGATTTCACTCATCAATGCATCTGTTGATGCATGCAAAGGATCACTTGGAGGAGTTGGTGGCGCTGGAATATTTTCAACTTGAGTTGCTTCTGATAACGTGTTTTCAGGTGTTGGAGATGGGGGTGATACGTACGAATCTGAACCTTCACTTGTTGAGGTCACCATACTAGCCCCTTCTGGAGGTTCGGGTGGTGCTGTACCATGTTGTTGCCATGAACGTGCTATTTCAGCAGCCCGGCTAACTCCCTCTTCTTCTTCATCATCGTCCTCATACTCATAATCGTCATATTCTTCATCACTTCGCAATTTGATAATTATCACTGCAAAAACCATCACAAACATCATTGCAATTAAGGCACCAAGACCGAGTCCTGCAGCTAGGCCCCCATCTGCAGAATAACTTGACTCTGAATCTGAAATAGCATGTGACTGATTCCAACGTAATGGGTCTGCAGGGAACATATCTGCTCCTTGAGATATATTCCAAGGGTTAGGAGATTGTTCATCCATTGGATCAGACCAACCGTCACCATCGGTATCTGGACATCCCATTCTATCATGTTCGGAACTTCCCCTAATTGATGGGCAATTATCTCCATTCTGACCACTAGGCTCATCACCGAATTCATCCATGTCACTATCCCTCCATTGAGATGGTTCCGAGGGGAATGCATCATAGTCATTTGACCAACCATCACCATCTGAATCGGGACAACCAAACCTGTCCTGCCATGAATCGCCTGGCTCTTCAGGACAATCATCCCATGGCTCTATTCCGCCAGTGGCATTTTCATCTTCCCAACCGTCCCCATCCCTATCTAGAGGGTACTTGTCCGTGTTGGTAGCACCGGGAATGAATTCACCTGGCCAATGCGGTTCTCGAGATTCATTCCAATGCGGATTAGCCCAATTATCACCTAGACCATCACCATCACTATCTTGCCATTGTGACCAATCTGATGGGAAAAGATCTCCGTCATCTGAAGTTCCATCACCATCAACATCTGGACACCCTAGGACATCTCGCCATGAATCTCCCCACGTGTCGCTACAGCCATCGCCATTATTTCCACTGAGATTATCCCCAAATCCATCCCCATCTAAATCTGTTTGTTGAGTTTCATCATTAGGGAATTGGTCGGGATTATTTCCTTCTTGAAAATCACCCCAACCATCACCATCTTGATCTTGATACTGAGTTTCATCAAATGGGAGATCATCTCCTTGAGTTGCCCCCATCGATGAGTTGTCCCCCCAACCATCACCATCACTATCCTTCCATTGAGTTGGATTATTGATGAAGTCGTCGGTTACATCAGACCAACCGTCACCATCGGTATCTGGGCAGCCAGGGTTGTCAAAAGTATCCACACCTGGAAGAGTAGGACAATAATCCATGTCAATAGCACCAAAAATATACTCACCTAGCCCCAAGGTACCAAAGTTTGAGGTTAAATCATCGTCATTCCAATTATCCCCATAATTATCGCCATCACTGTCATTCCATTGAGTGGGTTCTATTGGGAATGCGTCCCTCTGATCAGACCAACCATCACCATCAGTGTCGATGCAACCCGTCAAATCAACAGTTGAGGCACCACTAATTGTAGGACAATCATCAGCCAAATTTCCTAGAGGATTATCTCCAAAACCATCACCATCTTGATCTCTCCATTGAGTGGCATCTGAAGGGTGAGTATCATCCACATCAGCATAACCATCACCATCGGCGTCAGGACATCCCACGTGAGGTGAAATTGTGGCATTACCCCATACTTGGGGGCAGTCATCGTCTTCGTTAGCAACTCTATCATCATCATCGTCCTCTATGAGTCCTTTCCAAACAAAAATATCAAAATCACCAGAACTAGCAATGTCATCAGAGCCGAACTCTGCCAATCCGTTACTCGTTCCCTTGAATCTTCCAGCTGTGTGAGTGATGTTCTGAGAATCTATTCCGATAGCCCAAGCACGGTCTCCTGCTGAAGGGCCGCCTGCAACAAATACATCTTCCCAATCACCATTTGATGCTGATGACAGAGCAACAAAGGCATCTGATGGGCCACTAGATGAGGCCAGTTGACTCGCTCCCGCATTTTCAAAAGTCACTTGTCCTGAAATTTGGCCTACAGTATATACCGCCGACTCGTCAGGCGAGAGTGCTATCGAGAACCCCATGTCATCACTAGCACCACCTCCTTGCTTGGCCCAAAGCCAATTATTAGACACACCTACTTTTCCTGTCCAAACGTCAGAGCCACCAGAATTAGAAGTGAGACGGTGAGGACCAAATGCTGCCAGTGAGCCCTCAAACTCACCTACAGCGTAAAGAGAGTCTGAACTATCTATCACCATGTCTCTAAGTGTATCTGTACCAGTACCTCCTGCAGAAATAACCCATTCAACTTCACCGCCATCAGTAACTTGCATAATCCAGATATCTTGAGAACCACCACTAGAAGAGTGGGTTGTTCCTCCAATAAATTCAACTGTATTGGCGAAGGAACCCGCAATGTACCAGTAATTACCTGAAGGACCTGCCGCAACTGCTGTAGCAGCATCGTTTTGGGAAATACCTCCCCAACCATGTTGTGATGCCCAAGTTCCATCCAATTCTAAGAAACCAACATAGGCATCAGTAGTGGTCAGCCCAGAATTATCCTTGGTACTCTCATAGTACCATTCACCTTCCGCATCAGAATAAGCGTAAATCTTACCGTTGTAGGATCCTGAAACGATTAACGAGTTGTTGACTACCTTGATGTCAGTTGGTAAAACCTGCCCAAATTGTTCAACATATGTCCAAGTTACTTGATCAAGTTCTGTTAGCTTGTTTGAAGTTTGAGCCCACAACCAACCACCACTACTGTCTAATTTGCCAACGAACATATCGTAAGTTGATTGAGAATGTGCATCTAGTGAATAGGAACCCAGTTGAACTGAAGGAGGAGTTGCGTCTTGGTTGTTAATGAAGGGTCCAGTAACATACACATTTCCATTTGTATCAACATCAATACCTGCACCCCAATCATCGTACATACCAGCAATTTGAGAGGCCCAAACCCAGTTTCCTAAATTATCCATTTTTGCTACAAATCCATCAATTCCACCTATCGAAGATAATGTTGTTGAACCAAATGTTGCTGAACCCGAAAAAGAACCTGTGACATATGAATTTCCTTGGCTATCAAGAACCATGTCCCAAGCCATATCTGATCCTGTTCCCCCCGCCGTAGTAACCCATGCATCCGCTGGAGATGTTTTGCTATAATTGGGGGTTGGGTTGAGTACGCTTTCCGCAGTACCGTGACTCATACCAAACAAAAGTGATGTGAAAATCACGGCGGCGATGAAGAGTACTGAACGGTTACCCATCAACACCTCACGAAAGGGCTCCCATTTTATTGTCACCCTTAGTTGAATGCCTTTTGACGTAGTCAAAAAATGATTAATTCGGTTTGGAAATGAATGAAGCGTATGTGATTATTCCATCATTAATAGCAGATAATGTAGATTTGGTAATTGAGTCAAAATCATCTTCTAAGGAACTTAATCCTAAATCAGAAAATGAAAACTGTTTGGTCCTCCTGAGCAAATTTAATCCTAACAATGCCCTACGAAATTTCTTGCCGTTTGAACGCATAATTGATGGCTCTATTTGCGCCTCAATAATTTCAAAGCCATTCACTTGTAGAAGTATTTTCCAATCGTCCAATGTCCGTGATAACCCTGAACCGATAGATGTGCTTAGAAATTTGTTAACTCGAGCATCCAACAAACTGGAATCGGTAATTACTAATTCAGAATTTAATAACATCCCATTGGAGGCTAGACAACGTTTGACTTCATCAAATAATTGATCC
>CAYNXD010000052.1:0-66770 GCA_964401115.1 uncultured Candidatus Poseidoniales archaeon
ATTACATGTATCCCCTCGTGGATTAGCTGCACTTCGCAAACTATCCAGCAAAGTTAGAGAAAGTGCACCCTGTCTTATTTTTGTTAATTCTAGAAATGCTGCAGAAACTGTGGCTCAGAGATTATCTAAATTAGATTCGAATCTAAATATAGGGGTTCATCATGGCTCTCTGGCTGCAGAAACGCGACATGAAATGGAGGCAGCGCTTCAGGATGGGGCCCTTCATGCACTAGTTTGTACATCAAGCCTAGAATTAGGAATTGATATAGGGACAATAAAGCAAGTTCACCAAATTCAATCTCCACGCGCTGTTGATAGATTGCTACAAAGAGTTGGGCGTTCAGAACATATTCTAGGTGGAACTTCTCGTGGAATGCTACTCTGTTGGGAAGTTGATGATATCGCAGAGGGCGCGGTAATTGCTCGGCGTGCTATGGCAAACGAACTGGAAGGAATTGAATGGCGAAGAAAGCCTCTTTCAGTTGTAGCAAATCAATTAGTCTTAACCTCTATTTCTGAAAAAATAATACCTCTTGATTCAGGTGCCACCCTAATACAACGGGCAACATTATTTACAGAAACTGATGAAAATGAGGTTCTAGAAATATTACGAATCCTTGACGACAGAAGATTAGTTCGTCTTGTAGAAAAGCCACGTGATACTGATCCATTAACTTGGCCGCCAATATTATGGGAGAAGGCTGCACAGAATTGTTCGGATTTACCTGATAAAAGGCCAACCGTTGAAGAATTCGAAAAAATTACTGACAAGCAGTTGGCAATTTGGTCTAAATCACTGCGAGCATCACTCCCCGATAATCTACAAAATGGTTGGTTCAGTTCCGGTTCTAGAAGTAGAAACTACATGCTAAATCATCTCAGTATGATTGCTGATGAAACTAGGTATTCAGTGAGAGACGCTGTGACCCGTAAGGCACTTGGAAATGTCGATGAAACATTTGTCCTTTCACTCGATTCATCGGGGGGTGAAGAAGATGGAAATCCTAGAAGGTTCGTAATGGCAGGAAGAACTTGGGAAATTGTAGATGCTGATCCTGAGAAAAGCGAGCTGCTCGTAAGTCCAATCTCAGATCAGAGTTCAGCTCCAGTTTGGGCTGGTGAATTACCCCCAGTACCCGGAGAAGTAGCCAGAGAAGTGGGGAACCTAAGAAGAGCCATTGCTGACGAGCACGGTTGGATAATTGGAGAACAAAAAAATGAAGATTGGGGGGCAAAAGTTAACGCCTGGGTTTCTAGATTACCCCCCCAAAAGCCTGTTTCTGATTATCCACTTTCAGAAAATTCGTTGGGAGCCCTTTCCCAAAGTGTAGCAGAACACTTGGATGCTACTGGTTCAATACCTGATGCAAGATTATTGACTATTGAATCTAGACGTGATGCTTTGGTACTAAATTGCTGCCATGGAAGTAAAGTTAACTCTGCCTTGGCTCATTTTATTCAGGCAATGGCTTCGACAATTGATGGGAAAAGTGGTAGAGTAATAGTTGACCCATATAGAATTACATTCCAAGTCCCTGCTCTGACTGCAGATGGAATTGTAAAATGGATGACTGACACTCCACCTGAAGCCCTGCGAGATGTAATGTGGATGACAATTCCAAACGGTAGGCAACTTAGAGCAAGGTTAGTACAGGTCTGCAAAACCTTTGGAATTCTTCATCGAGGAATTGACCCTCGTAGGGTAAATTTACAGGGAATTATCAACAGATATCGAGGAACTGTTGTTCTAGATGAAGCGTTGGATAAATTATTCCACGATCGAATGGATGTTGATGGCACCATATCCCTACTAGAAGCAATTCAAGCAGGAGCTGTGAGAATCGAACAAACTGCCTCGGGAGCGCTTGGGATTTCGCCAAAAAGTGAGCGGGACCTGCTTTTACCTAATTGGTCTGATGCCGAGGTAAAACTTAGACTTGAAGAGAGATTGATGAATGAAAGAGCTGTTCTAATTTGCCTTGCTTGTCATTCTCGTATGAGGACACGTGTAGCCATGTATGGAATCAAGCACCATCACTGTGAATGTGGAGGTACAATGTTAGCAGCAGCACGAGAAGGTCTGGAAGAGCGTCTGAGTGAATGGGTTGCATCTGAAGATAATACTGTTCAATCAAGGATGGAACGAAATGCCCAACTAGTTCGTCAAAGGGGAATAGAGGCTCTAATTTGCCTAATGGCGAGAGGAATCGGAGAAGAGACTGCTACCCGAATCTTGAGAAAGGTACCAAAAGGAGAACGAGAATTAATGATGCGAATAATCCATGAGGCTGAACTTAATTATGCTAGAACTAGGCGATTTTGGGGTTAATATTGCTACAATAATAGGCATTTCTTTGAACCAACCACCCCTCCCTTAGTTGATGTTGGTGGGATTAACCGGCCGTAATGCCTCAGGGAAAACAACCGTAATCGAGTGGTTCAAATCAAGAGGGTTTGGTGTCAACTCATGTTCAGATTCAATTCGCCACTGGCTACGGTCAAACGAACTTGAGGTTACTAGAGACAATCTAATCGAGGGGGGTAGAAAACTCAGAGCAATGGGTGGCCCAGGAGTTCTAGCGGAAATGCTACTTGATTTAATTGATGAAGAAAGTAACCATGCAGTGGATAGTATTCGAACTCCTGCTGAAGTAGAGGCTCTTCGTAAAAGAGATGAGTTCGTATTGTTAGAAATTAGAGCACCTCGAGAACTCCGTTGGGAACGATTGCTAGAGCGTGGGCGTACTGGCGATGCCGAGACCTTCGAGCAATTTTCTATGCAAGAAGAATCAGAGCTTGTTGCCCATGATGAGAGTGGTCAAGCCCTAATTGCAACAGGGAAAATGGCTGATGTAGTAATAAACAATAATGGCAATGTCGATGATTTGTACAAACAACTAGAGGACTTTATGGAAGAATATTCTTGATTGACCTTATCTGTTTCAGTAAGGCCTTGGCAGATTTAGTATCTAATCTTTGAATCGATTCAAGATAATCGCATCATCATTGTCACAGATTTACTTTCGTGATGAAGTACCCCAATTTCATTGAAACCATTTCTTTCATGAAATCTCAATGAGGCGGGATTCGGTGGTTTCAAACTAACTTCAGCAGCAATAGGGTAGTTATTTTGTTCAGCATGAGAGATTACCTCTTTGTATAATTTAGTTCCAATTTTACAGTTTCGGTGATTTTCAGATACGGCTATTCTGTCAACATAGAGGAACTCTTCGTACCTTTTATTGAACCAAGCATAGTTTAGACTTCCATATCTCGTCTTAGGTGGAAGGCAGAGAACAAATCCAACTAATTCATTTTCTTCATAAGCTCCTAGTGCAAGTTCAGATATTGAGAGTAAATCTGCAATTTCTTTTTCAGATATTTTCCCTGTTCCCGGTAGCCCTTCTTGATTAATTAGCCAAATGGATGGGATGTCATTGTTTTGTAATTCATGTAATTCCATTACGAAGCCTCAAATTGTTTTCCGATATCCTAGGTGCTTTTTCTTCAAGACATGCTATGCTTACTTCAAATCACCACGTGGATCTTTGGGCCCTTCAGTTGTTTGAACCGTCACACCATGAGATTCAAGGTAGTCTACACCATTTGCACCACCAAATCCACCATCTACAACAATTACTTTTGACACACCTGAATGATGGATTAACTTGGCGCACATCATGCATGGCTCGCCAGTGACAATCATCCATGCTCCTTTTGTGGGTACCCCATTTGCAGCCGCATTACAAATTACGTTCATTTCTGCGTGATGACAACCCACCTCAACGCGTGTTCCAGAAATTACTTGCTCAGAATCTCTCAAACAAATGTCTCCGCCACACAAATTTCCACCACCCCTAGGGCCACCATTGTATCCATCCATTAGAATTACATTACGTTCAGGATCAACTAATAATGAGCCAAATTTTGCTCTAGGGCAGTTACTAGCCTTGGCAAGAGCAAGGCATTGTTCAATGCGGATTCTTAGATGCTTCTCCTTCACCATAACCACCGATATCGTTAGCGTGTCGGGGCTAACATATCATGGTGTCGTCAAGTCCAGTATTTTTTTTCTGGAGCTGGGCGCAATACTGTCATAGACTCAACATCATTCAAACCCATCACTTCAAGTAAATTACCTACAAGATATAGACTACCAAACGCCAATATGGGTTGAGATGGGTCACTTTTAGCAATCTCCAAGGCTCTAGTGAGTGCATCTTCTGGTAATGGGTGTTGCTCAATTTTTGATAGGACACCCTGCGCTTGTAATTCTGACACAATTTCTGCTGAAGGTATTGCATCCCTACGTCCCTTTTGAGGTTCTGTAACTATGATATGTTCCACCTGACCTTCTACGATTAATTCAATTAATGGATTTAGAAATTCTACAATATCATTTTGTGGAGTACTGCCAATAATTATTATTCCCGGAGTTGGATGAATATCACCTTCCATCTGAACTCTCAATTGTTCGCAGACTTTCTCCATTCCAGATGGATTGTGCGCTGCATCAAGAAGTATAGGCACACCTTCGTATTCTAACCACTGCATTCGCCCAGGCCATACTGTATGCATTACTGCACTGGAAACCATTTCTTTCGGTTCAGCATTTGTCATAGGTGATGAAAAGTATCTAAGTGTTATTGCAGCTAATCTAGCAGCATCCTGTTGAAAGGATGACCAACCATCGAATCCCTCGATATCAGGGACTGGGCGATGGCTCTCATCGGCTCTAGTGAATGGCACGGTCATTGCTCGATCATACCTCCACCAACAAGCATTCGCGGGGATCTGTACTGCATCTTCAATGGCCTTTCTTACAGATGCGTCGTAGTTCCATCTTGCAATGAAAAGGCCCGATGGGCGTGCAATAGCAGCCTTTTCTGCTGCTATTTCTCCCAAAGTTTCACCTAAAACATCAGTGTGCTCTAGGGCAATTTCAGTCAAAACACAACAATCTGCTTGACATAAACGAGTTGCATCTAACCTACCACCTAAACCCGTTTCAATAACTGCTCTATCGATTCCTGCATCTGCAAAAGCAACCATAGCTACAAGAAAAGTGGCCTCGTAATAGGATGGTAACGTAACTGGTTCAATTTCAGCAGCATCTTTTACCTTGGATAAGACTCTATCAAAATTGTCTGAAGAAATTGGAACACCGTCGATTCTAACCCTTTCCTCAACAAAGCAGAGATGTGGTGAAGTGAATAAACCACAACTTACTCCTGAGAGGGAAAATGAATTTGAAAGAATTACACAAAGGGAACCTTTACCGTTACTACCTGCAACATGAATACAGGGGAATTTCATTTGAGGCATTCCCAATCTAGAAAGAAGAATTGAAGTTACTTCCAAGCCCGGGCGCATTCCTAAACTACGCAATCCTTCGAGCCATTCTCTAATTTCGGTCACTGATAGCCCCTCTAACTGTCTCTTGGGACCCTCTCTTTCAAATGGGTTTTACGGCTCGCGCCATACATGACCGGTGAAGGTCGAATGGCTCTGCTCAAAGATGCGATGGTCGGACAATGGCGTTCGATGGGGGGTATGGCAGGTATGTTCATTGGTACAATTTTGCTTGCAATTTACATTCAACCATTTTGGGATCGGCCCGAATCTAGGGCTTTTGGGGAAGCGGGAACAACAAAAGTAGGGTTGATTGGATTAGAGTTTCTTCTTATTCTAATTTTTACTGGTGTGATTATCTGGCTTGCTAAACGGGGATTGCAGGTAATTATCAAATGGGCAGTGTTAATCATTCTATGGATTTCACTATCTTATTGTCTAATTCCACTATCTTCCTACGCTCTTGACACCCCCCAACCGACTGTAGAATTCAGAACTGAAGAACATTCCAGCTATGATTTCCACTTTACAGACTTAGATGCTAGTAGTTTCATTGTTGATAACCAAACGCACTTGATTAAGTATAGCGAAGCAAGTGGAATTGATAGTGGCGTACAAGCAAACCAAATTTGGTCATGGCCTCTTGATATGGGCAATCAATCATTCTCGGCACACCCAATTACTATTGTTGATAATATTGATTCTTACATATATTGTGACCAAGTTCGTTGGGTGAAATTAGATAAAAATGATGGAAGCGTCATTTCAACTCACGATGTAAATTGTAATGCAGGTTTTTCTACTAGTGAATATGACTGGGGAATAATTGATACTCTGCTTCAAAAAATTGATCCATTCCACCCAGATGTTCCAAATCACTCATGGACATACAAACTTCCTGAAGAATTTCTTGGAAAAGATTTCTTGAGAGGTGTTCTACTCAGTGATGAGGAAATGTTGCTTGTTTCAGATGATTGGGCTGGTATCATCGAAATACCTGATGGACCACACAACCTAGATCGAGGTGATACAGTAAATGTAACTGTAAAGTGGGAAGTAATTCCTCCAAATGGAGAGTTATTCTCTACATCAGCATGGGGATATTCGCCTTGGAGTAATCAAAATTGGTTGTCAGAAAACCCACCAAGTGAAAGGCTATTGATGCTAGGTACCACAAATGGGGACCTCAATGGCTATCTTTGGGATGGAAATGAAATGGAGGAGGAAGTTCGTATCAAATTCAATGAGAGAGATGCATTTGATGCGGAAATACAAGGGATTCTATTAGCCGATGATCAGAGAGATGGTCGTGTAGATTTATGGGTTGCTTCCGGAGGAACAACAAGGATGTTTTCGGGTTGGACTATGGTTGAGTCTCTAAGTATTGAAGGACCTTTTGATACCGGCCCAATAAACATGGTACTACATACAATAGATGCACCGAATTGGGATGAGTTGGGAATAGAAGATGGGGTCCTAACCTCCTATAGCATTAATTCATCTCAGAGTGCAATAATTGCAACTCCAGTCAATGAACCAGCATATATTCTACAAGATTCAACAGGATATTGGATACCTATTTACTGGTCACAGATTATTGCGATGATTGCAGCTACCGGGTTGATGGTTGCTCTAACAATTAGGCCTGAATGGTATGTAGTAAATACTACTGGAATACTCACAGGAGCCGGAGTAATTACAATTATTGGGGTAAGTTTTGTCCCAACTTTGATGATAATTTTCATGGTAATAACCGCATTCTATGATTGGTATGCGGTTTACAAATCAAAACATATGCTAGATCTGGCTGATACTATGATTGGATTAAAACTCCCCATTCTTTTAGTTGCACCACAAGATAAAGAATACTCGTTCCTAGAGGAAGGAAATGATACAATGAGTAGGATGGATGATGCACCAGTTGTACTTTCAGAATCTAGCCAAGGCGACTCATCCGAGATATCTGTCGCAGCCCCACCTCCACACATACCAAAGAAAAGTGGAGGGGATGCCCTTTTCATGGGACTTGGAGACGTAATCTTCCCTGGAATGTTGGTAATTTCAGCTCTAACTTTCTTACCAGGGGATGGAACAATATTAGGAATTAGTGACCCTATGTTTGTTGCAATCGGGACACTAATTGGTGGTTTAATGGGGTATACAATTCTAATGAGTTATGTTGCTATGGGGAAACCTCAAGCAGGATTACCACTACTCAATGGAGGTAGTATTCTAGGGTACTTAATTTCCGGAATAATAGCAGTTGGTTCTGCTGCTATTTCATTTGGAATAACTATTTTTTGATAATTGATGATTCAGTAAAAGGGAATAAAGGAGGTGATGGGAAATGTTAGGCATCAATATGTTCAGAGAGCACGCAGATATCATCCGTGCTGATCACGATAAACGTGGGCTACCTCATGACCAAATTGAAGAAGTGATTAGTCTAGATAATGATTGGAAAAAGGCCCGCTACGATGCAGACCAATTAAGAAGAGTAAGAAATAAGGCGGCAAGGGGAATTGCGGATGCAAAGAAGGCTGGAAATGATGAAAAAATGCGAGACATACTAGCAGAAGTTGCATCCCTTGGAGAGCAAATAGATGCCCTTGGAGTCGATGCAGATAATTTAGAGAGAAGTAGGGATGCATTGAGAATGAAAATACCGAATATTCTTCACGAAAGTGTTCCTATAGGTGATAATGATGAGGGAAATACCTTACACAGCAAACATGGGAACAAAAGGGACTATACTTTCGAACCAAAGACACACAATCAATTAATTGATGAAAACAAATGGGTAGACTTACCAAGAGCTGCTAAGATTGCTGGTAGTCGGTTCTATTTTCTGAAAGGGGATTTAGCTAGAATGGAATTGGCATTACAACAGTATGCAGTTGATTTCTTGACTGATAGAGGATATACCTTCGTTCAACCACCTGTAATGATGAATCGCACTGCATACGAAGGTGTAACCGATTTAGCCGATTTTGAGACCGTCATGTATAATGTTCAACCTGAAGGATTCTACACAATCGCAACCAGCGAGCACCCCCTGACTGCTATGTTCATGGACGAAGTCATGGAACCATCGATGTTACCAATGAAGATGGTAGGGGTTTCACCGTGTTTCAGAAGAGAAGTTGGAGCACATGGTCAATCTGATAAAGGAATATGGCGAGTTCACCAATTCACCAAGATCGAACAAATAATTATCAGCAAACCCGAAGACTCTTGGGAATTACATGAAGAGTTGTTATCAAATTGCATTGAGTTATGGAACTCACTGGATCTTCATTATGAAGTTGTTAATATCTGTACAGGTGATATGGGCACTGTCGCATCAAAAAAGTATGACTTAGAGGCATGGTTACCTGGTGTAGGTACCTACAAGGAAGTCGTGTCTTGTTCAAATTGCACCGATTATCAAGCTAATAGACTAAAAATGAGATTTCGTACCTCTGATGGAAATGAATCTGTTCACACTCTGAATTCTACTGCCGTCGCTACTAGTAGAGCATTGGTGGCAATTATTGAACAGAATCAAACAGAAAATGGAGAAGTGGAAATTCCTCAGGTATTACAAACCTACATGCAGGGGCAAAAAACATTGCAATCTTGCAATTGGTAAATTAATTTTTCAATTGCTTATTCTGACTCTTCTATTTCAATCAAAATTGCTCCCTGATTCACTTGAGTTCCTACCTCGCAGTGAATTGTAGTTACAACCCCATCCACTGGAGAGCAAATTCTATTCTCCATTTTCATAGCCTCAAGAATTAGTAGAGTTTGTCCTGCATTAACTGATTCTCCAACTGAAGATAATAGTGATAGAATCTTACCTGGCATTGGTGAGGTTAATCCACCTGATTGTTCAAATGTACTTTGTGCGCCAGCTTCCACAACTGATACTCTTGATGTATGTCCGTTGTGATGAATCCACCATACATCGCCAACTTTTACGAGAACTATATTTTCATCCCCTTCTCCTCTGTTGAGAGTTATTTCCTCATTTATGCCAGTAGTAGAGATGTTCCACTCTTCTACATTAACTGGCTCTCCATCAACAGAAACTCGCAAAGCAGTATATCCAACATCTGATTGTACTGCAGCAACCGTCCATTTAGAATCATCTTGATGATTAATGAAATCCTTCATATTAACACCTCATGGAAAACTACGACTAATTGATAAAAATGGATTATATGGATCAAAAGAATCTGATTGAGAAATTGAATGAGCTGTTAAATGCAGACCTGCTTTTTCGCCAACCGCTGCTGCAATCACAGCCACCTTTTCATCACCACATGAAGACCATCCGTCGGGCCATTCCCTCTCAATAAAATCGGTGGTTGTTGCACCAGATGCAAATTGCGGATTGGTTATCACATCCTTAAGGAATTCAATGTTAGTAGTGACCCCTAGAACTATGAAATCACTCAAGGCACGACGCATTCTTTCAATTGCGGAATCTCTATCAGATGCATGAACTATCAATTTTGCCAGCATTGGGTCGAATTCAATTCCTGCTTTATCCCCCTCCCTAACACCGGAGTCAAGACGAATTCCTGGACCTTCAGGTGGCCTCCAAATTCTCAGCGGGCCCGTTGCAGGCAGGAAACCATTAGCTGCATCCTCGGAGTAAATTCTCGCCTCAATCGCCCACCCCCTAGGGGTAACTTGCTCTTGAGAAATGCTCAAGGGCAGGCCTGCGGCTATTCTCAATTGCTCTTGAACTAAATCAACTCCTGTAATGAATTCAGTTACAGGGTGTTCCACCTGTAGCCTAGTATTCATCTCCAGGAAGAAAAATTCATTGCCCGATTGAAGAAATTCAACTGTACCTGCACCGACATAGTTAACTGCTCTTGCAGCGCTTATCGCCGCCTCCCCCATAGCATTACGTAATTCAGGAGTTATTGCAACGCTTGGTGCTTCTTCTATTACCTTCTGATGCCTTCGCTGAATACTACACTCACGCTCAAGAAGGTGTATTGCGCCTCCATGAGTGTCGCAGAGGAGTTGGATCTCAATATGACGCGGCGCAACGATTCTTCTCTCAATGTATACAGTATCATCACCAAATGAAGACAGTGCTTCTCGCTGTGCTGCGAGATATGATGACTCTAATTGTCCTGGAGAATCGACTTCCCTCATCCCTTTACCACCCCCTCCTGCAGAGGCCTTTAACAAAACAGGATAACCAATATCACCAGCCAACTGATGAAGTTCATTCACGGTCTCGGAGAGTGAGTTTCCTGACGCCAACTCTGCGCCAGGAACGAGAGGCACTTCTGCATCAAGCATTAGACGTCGAGAACGAACTTTATCTCCCATGGAATCTATCGCCTTTGCAGGTGGCCCTATCCAAATTATGCCATTTGCCCCGACTAATTCAGCAAAATCAGACCTTTCAGAAAGAAATCCGTACCCTGGATGAAGCGCATCTGCACCAGACGAAATACATGCATTGATAATCGCAGTATGTGAAAGATAAGTGGATGAAAGATCGGTCCCCTCAAGATGAACTGAATCATCAGCTAAATCTACATGCATTGCATCTATATCTGAATCATTGAAAATTGCAACAGTAGCAAGACCCATTTCCTTACATCCTCGAATTATTCGACATGCAATTTCACCCCTGTTAGCAATCAACACCTTACTGAACTTGAATGGAGCTTCAGAAATCCATACAGGGAGAGTCATTTATTTCACTCCTCATTCCAATTTGGCGAGCGCTTCTCTAGGAACGAGGCAAGGCCTTCTTGACCCTCTTCAGAACCACGCATCGCGCTTGTCTTGTCAAGAGTCCATGTCCGCAACTCTTCGTCAGTACCGGACCACCTGTCAAATGTGAGTGTTAGTTTCTTAGCCTCTGCAACCGCCATTGGTCCAGTCGTCAATACTTCATCAATTACCTTTTGGATTTCTCCTTCACTTACAGGGAAGGGCCTGTCATCTTCCACCCAATAGGAATTGATGAGACCAACATGCTTTGCCTCAGCCTCACCTATTCGGCCTGCTAACATTGAAAGACGACGAAATTCGGCACTACCAACTTTCCTGTAAACGTAAGGCCCAATGACTGCAGGTAAGATACCTAACTTTCCTTCAGACAATGCTATTTTGATATGTTGTCCTGAACCAATAACGTGATCGAGGCAGGCAATAAGACCAACCCCCCCTCCGAGAGCAACCCCCTGAACCTTGCCTATTGTGAAACATGGGTGGGACCAGAGGCTGCTGAACAACCTATCAAGTCTTTCCGAATCAGCACGGTTCTCTTCCGGACTCTTTGCACCGGCATCCCGCATCATATTGATGTCCGCGCCTGCACAGAAATGTTTGCCTGCCCCCCTCAATACTATGACCCTGAAATAAGGTTGTCCAGATGCATCTTTGAGATTTCCACGCTCACCAACTGAACGCTCTCTAGTCCAATCCAATATAGAGATGATTTCACTAATGAGTTGAATATTTAGTGCATTATACACATCTTCACGCTTTAGTGTCAAGTGACCAATTGGCCCCTCAATTCTAAGAGAGCAAAGACTCGTTTCTGGCTTCGAATCTCCAATTGCATAATTTGACATCTCAATTGCTCCTTTCACATTCTGAAAATTCCATATTCTGTATCTGGTAGTGGTGCATTTAATGCTGCTGAAATACTCAAACCTAACACATCACGTGTATCCCTAGGATCAATGATACCATCATCCCAAATTCTAGCAGTAGCATAGTATGGAGATCCTTCGGTATCATATTTTTCAAGAATTGGCCTCTGGAACTCATCCAATTCTTCACCTTCCATAGGTGACTTTCCTTCCCTTGCCCTCTGATCCTGTTTTACAGTAGTCAAAACACTAGATGCCTGAGGGCCACCCATTACTGAAATTCTAGAGTTCGGCCACATGAATAGGAACCGAGGGTCGTACCCCCTACCACACATAGCATAGTTCCCGGCACCGTGAGAACCACCGATAATTACTGTGAATTTCGGTACTGGGGCACAAGCTACCGCTGTAACCATCTTTGCACCGTCTTTAGCAATCCCACCTGCTTCATATTCACTACCTACCATAAATCCAGTAATATTCTGTAAGAAGATTAGTGGGGTTCCTCTCTGACCACATAACTCAACAAAATGTGCTGCCTTCAATGCGGATTCACTAAACAGAATTCCATTATTTGCAATGATTCCAACAGGGTATCCATGAATTCTTGCAAATCCACAAACTATTGTTGTCCCGTAACGTGACTTGAATTCATGGAAGCGAGAACCATCTACAATCCTTGCTATTACTTCCCTAACATCGTACGGCATACGGTTGTCATTTGGAATAATTCCCAACAATTCTTCAGAATCATAATGAGGAGGTTCGGGGGTGGTAATATCTAGTGCAACTTTGTATGGAGGCGGGAGGTTCTCGACAATATTTCTTACAATTCTAAGTGCTTCTTCTTCGTCTTCGGCAAAATGATCTGCAACACCTGACTTAACTGTATGAATCTCTGCACCACCAAGTTCCTCAGCAGTCACCTCTTCCCCTGTTGCAGCTTTGACCAATGGGGGGCCACCTAGGAAAATTGTACCATTACCCTTCACAATGATTGATTCATCACTCATAGCAGGCACATAAGCACCCCCTGCGGTGCATGAACCCAAAACTGCGGATATTTGTGGAATGCCTTTCCCACTCATTACTGCTTGATTGAAGAATATCCTTCCGAAGTGCTCCCTGTCTGGAAAAACTTCATCCTGCATAGGTAGGAATGCGCCGCCTGAATCAACCAAATATATGCACGGCAGATGGTTCTGCTCGGCTATTTTCTGAGCCCTGATATGTTTTTTTACAGTTGTTGGGTAGTAAGACCCCCCTTTGATTGTGGCATCGTTAGCAACAAACATACATTCTCTACCATGGACCATTCCAATCCCTGTAATTACTCCAGCACTATGCGCATTCCCATCATAGAGCCCGTTTGCTGCAAGTGTGCTCAACTCAAGAAATGCCGTCCCAGCGTCACAAATGGCAGATATTCTCTCTCTAGCCAACATTTTTCCGCGACTGCGGTGGCGCGCAACGTATTTGCCACCGCCACCCTGCTGAACCGTCTCTATTCGGCCCTTCAGCGCTGCAATTAGCGCCTTGTTTTCCTCTAGATTAGCATCATATTGTTCATCGCCAGAACGCACCGAAGTAGGTAGTCTATCCATGTCGACCCATAGGGTCGAAAACAAACAGGTGCTTGAACGGTGCGGCTTCAAACACCCAACATTAGCCTTCCTAAGTCCCTTAAGCCTGGAGCCAAACCAACTGTTAGTAAACCAAGAACAACAAGTAGTCGCAAGTGAGATTGTCGTTGTTCAAATCTCCATTCTGCAAAGAATAATACAATTACAAATGCCAAAAACATCTTCACAACTAAAAATCCCCAACCACCTCCGGCACCACTCTCAGTACCTCCTGCTAATTCCATTACAAAGGCTGAAAGAACATGCTTCTCGGAATATCCGAAAACATCAACCCCCACCCAAGAGGCAAAACCATCTACAAGTTGTCCATAAACCGCAAGCAAAACTATTGGTGTTGAAAAGGCAGCACTACGAACCAATTTCTCATAATCTTCATGTTCATCGCCCTCAAAACTCTCCCACTGCTCTAAAGTTACCCCTTCATCAAGAATTCCTGGGATCTGCCCTTTTTCAGTTAAGAAAGAATATGCTTCCTTTCCACGATGATGTAGCATGGAAACAAACAAAATTGGAAAGGCAAGGACGACCAATGCCGGCCATAATACCAATTCATCCGTACTGGATTGTATTTCGGCAAATTGTAGCAATTTTGCTGTGACTAAAAGACATGCACCAATACCAGACAAAAGTATGCTGAGCTCCAACACCCCCCAGTCTGCAATTTTTTGTTTCAAAGTTAAAACATCTGATTCAAATAAGAAATAGCAAATTAGTGGAACCATCACAAATAACCCCACATTTTGAGCTGAGGTGAATTCGTAAAACAAAAATAAATGGCTGGAAATAATGATTACTAGAGTGAGTAATGGAACTAGCAATTTATTTTCCGGGCCTCGACCCCAATTTTTCATTAAATAAACAATAATCCCCGACAACACGATCCAACCTGCTGTTTGAAAATGGATTAATGGTGATACAAATAAGGAATCAACATCCGATGGGAAAAGTCGAGCGTCCTCAGCTACTTCCACCAATACTGCCCAAAGTACCCAAGGCAATAATGAGTAAAGCATTCTTTCATTGTCCGAAACCCCCAACTCCCGCAACCACGCAGAAAGTGAGACAATGAAAGCAACGAGAAGTATGGAGTAAGCGGCAGTATCTACTGGATTGTAACTTGAATCACCACCACCCTCGCCTAGAATTGGCTCTACAAAGTTCAAATCGACTATGTCCCAAATAAACCAAAAGTCCGCATAAAGACCCAAAAGATATCCAATTCCCGGTAAAGAAAGACCTATACCTATAATTGTAAAAGCCACTAATTCATAATTAGCAAAATTACCGAGTGAATAATTCTTAGGTGGAGATTCGCCATCGGACATTTCCATCAAATCACCAAGGATATTCTAGCTAAAGAATTCACTCCTCTTCACTAGATTCTTCGTCATCCTCTTCATTTGCTTCACGGAAGGGATGTACATCTCTGAATGTAATTGTTCTAGCACCCACACTATCACGTAGAGAACGAATGAGTTGGAACTTTGCCATACCCCATGATTGATCGTATCCTATAAATTCTGGTACTTTAATATCTACATCATCTCCATCAAATGAAACTTCAAAATCATCTGAGCCGGTCGTCATTTTTAGAAGAGTTGTTACCATTTCTTCCCTATCCTCAACCACCTTAGTGATTCTGTAATTATAACGAAGAGTTTTGCCGGCCAACTCATGGTTGAAATCGATACGAGCACGCCCAGCACGGAACATCACGAGAGTACCCTTACGATCACCTATTTGCACTGAGCCACCAACTTGAAGATTGTCAGGATCACGTACTTGACGTGCCAATTGCTGCGGCCCAAAATATTCTACAAGATTTGCATCACGTAATCCGTAACCCTGTTCTGGAGGAATATCGATGTCATAATCTGTATCTACTTCTGCTTCGGCTAAACTATCTTCAAAACCTGCAATTAGCCGACCTTCGCCAATAGTGACGCATAATGGTTCGTAATTCCGATCCTCGACATGTGAGTCATTTGACTTGGCAATTTCCTCACGCGTGGTTTCGATTAAATCTCCAGATTCAGCATCAAACAGGTCGTAATCAATGTAGACAATTGTTCCTTCTTCCATCATTTACCACTCCACGCCCCTACGGGGCGAGCCGCCGACCGACTCTCCCTTTATCAGTGAGCCGGTAATTGTTAGATTTACGTTGAAGGGGTTTTGCTATCCTTTTCCTTTGAGTATGAAGTAATCCAAATAGTGAATGATGAGAGTATTATCATAAGCCAGCCGGCCCAAACAAGATGACTACCGGGCAAGTGGTATACTGTTAGCCGGACTCTATCAAGTTCGACATCACCTGAAGACATATCAATTGAATCTGATGCGTTACCTAACTCTTGAGTTTGTGACCAATCAAATATGAATATTGTATCCCCGGTTAATGATGAATAACGCGCCACCTCACTTCTTGGGAATCCATTAGAATCATCGAATCTGAGCATGCCTGGATTGACCACTTCAAGCAGATTACCCGCGCCGTCCCTAACTTCGATTTCCGCACCTAGAAAGCCGTCACCAACTTTGAATCGATCTACGAATGCCTCGTCGCTGGATGATAGCACGGTCCATTCAGTGAAGGTCAAATGGAGGCCTTCATGAGATAATTCGTCTCCTTTTACCAGCACTACTTGATGACTAGGATCAGTTCTATCAACTAGAGTTGTTGTGAAGATATGTCCCACTAGCAGTAACATAATTCCGACATGAGCTGTGTGTGAAAGAGCACTGCGTAACTTAGCATTAGAATAGCCATCAATTGTTTTTCTAGTTAGGTCATATGCTAATCTAATTAGAGAAGGTATTGCAACCACAATTAAAGGTAGCATTAGCCAAGCCACATCTCCACGAACAATTATTTCACTGAATTCAGAATTACTATCGCCAGCCAATGGAATATTGAGAACCGCACCTAAGGTGACACCAAGTAAAATGAATCCAGCTAAGAGGAAAGGTACGAACCTAGGTGGAACTGTTCCTTTCCAAGAATAAGTTGCAAGTCCTGCAGCCACAATCAGAATTAAGGGGCTACCGAACATCTCATGCATGCCTAATGATGCTCCATCAATGCTAGCCAGCATCAACATCCAAGTCAGGGTAAGAAAAATCGCGCCTATGACCACTGGTGTATAGCGAGCAAGACGTAACTGGACTTTTCTAGTAGTAAATTTAGAAAGACGCTCCAATAGTGGTTGTTCTTCTTCATCAGAACCCTGAGTTAATACTGGCCAAAGGAATATGAGCATAGCAATCCCTGCAATGCTAACTTCAATTAGGAAGGCATAGGTAGCCGTTAAAATAATTGTAATCCCAGTAATAGTCCAGACATTATCTGAATCATTTCTCACACTAGCCTTCAATAGCATCACGACACATAGAAGAAAACCCACCACATAATCCTCAATGAAATATGATAACAACAATATCGCAACCATTGAAAGTGACTTTTGGGTGTTGTCAAATAATTCTGGTAGGGTGTTTTTAGGTGGCCATAATAATACAATTAATGAGGTAGATGCAAATAATAGGATTGCTGCTGGAGGTAACAACTCTACCCAATTTTTCTCAGAACCCAATAAATCTATGGAAATGAAGCGGGATAAAGGGATTAATGGAAGCATGAATAAAGAATATTGGCTAATCTTGCGCCATCTTTTTTGATCACCAATATCACTTTGAGCAATTATCAACCAAGCAACTGTGATAGATAATATGACAACCAAAGAGGCAAGATAAGTGGTTACTTCAGTACCAGCAATTCCTTGTCCTTGAAGTTCAATTAATCGGCCAATTGCGGAATCGCTTCTTCCATCTGTCTCATCACCAATAAACGCATGAACTGAAGCCCAAACTCCGTTTGCTCTTGTGACCATTGTCGCATGAATGGAAAACCAACCAGGAAGGATAGCTAGAGGGACTGCCCATTTTGAGGTGTCTTTAGCAGGATTAACTCGTAAGTGAAGAAGAAGAAGAAGACTGAGCCAAGGTAAAAGTGATGCCGTCTCGACAGGATCCCAAGCCCAGTACCCCCCCCAATCGAGGACTGTGTATGCCCATAAACCACCTAACCCAATACCAAGAGTACCTACTGCAAACGCTGCCCTCGCTGATGGGAGAACATATTCTCGAACTTTCGTTCTCTCAGAAACTCCTTCTGTTAGGATAAATGCCAACGCCTTCAGCGTGACTACCATACAAAGTGAATAATACAGAAAAACCAATGGTGGATGAATTACCATTAAATCGGTTTGTAACAAGGGATTCAATTCCCCACCCCAACTACTTTGTGCAAGCCTAAATGGGCGCATGATTAGCGCCAAAAGAAAGAGAGTTGAAATCACCCCATTGATTATTTTTCCGAATGTAATATCAGTTTCCTCATTTCCTTTATTTTGGAAAAATAATCCGCACAAGGCTAGAAAACCCGCCCATAGCAATGTGGGTCCTTCTCTACCACCCCATACTGCACTTATCCTATACAGTAGAGGCATTTCTCCACCACCATACAACCTAACAATATCAAAAGAAGTGGAATCTGATACAAAGAGAAATGTTAGAACAATAAAAGGTTGAATCTGAAGAATTACTATGGCACGCTTGAGCCATTTTTTCAAGTCATTTGAAAGCTCCCCCCATGGTATGAAAAGGAATGCTATTGAAGATGCCAACGCAACCCAAAGGACCCACTGCATGAAGTGCGCGAACAAGGGCTAGGGGATTGGGATTTCGGCGCGAAAATAGGTTGGCGGATTTACTTTACCAACCGTAATGTTTGGCGCGGCTATAACCAAATGCAAGCATCGCTGGAATTATTCGTTTGAAATAGAGGCTCGGCCTACGAAATAAAAGACGGACCCCCACCATAGCCTTACCTGAAATACCCATTTCAGACATCTCTTCGGGGAAGCAACCACCCATTGCAGACATGTCATCATCACTGAGTGAATAAAGAGCCGTCTTCCCACGCAATATTTTCTCATAAGGAGGGAATTCATTCTTCCAGCGAGTATGGTATATCGCTAAATTATCGGCGGAAGTGTCTCCTGATTCAATTGCTTCAGCAGCGGTCTGAGCTGCAAAGGATGCTGATTTCAATGCTAAATGAGACCCCCCTTCGAATAGAGGAGACGTGAAACCAGCAGCATCACCAACTAACATAATGCCATCAGCGTGAGTTACCTCATGTGGCCCAGAAATAGGGATTGTACCTCCAAATGCCGGGTTCCCCTTCTCCTTCCATGGGGGGAGAACCTGATCAAGTTCCTTGAAGTCTGTATTGTCAATGAACTCGTCTAAGGCCTTCTTAGCCCTAGTTCTGTCCTCGGTAACAAGCCCTACGTTGGCACGTCCATCGCACTTTGGAATCATCCACAAGTACCCCTTCTCGGCGTACTCTGGCCAAATGTAGAAGTCTAGATATCCATCCGTGGGGACTTGTAGCAGTTCATACTGCATTCCTGCAATTACTTTGGGTCTTGGGTTAAGGTCAAGTAATTTAGAACACACTCCAGCAACACCCGATGCATCGATGACTATCTTTGTTTCAAATGGAAACATGTCTCCTTTTCCTTCACAACGCCATCCCATGAATTTTCCATCAACATCTATTCGTTCCATCCCAGTGAGTTTGTGAGACAGATGGAGTGCCGCACCATTAGCAACGGCTTCTTCTGCAAGCCATTGTTCAAACAGATGTTTTTCCAACACATAACCTGGCTCACTGAGTTTCTTGGCAGTACCGTCTGGAAATAGAACTCTAATCCCATCAACATGGCGGGAAATCACCTCATCTGGTAACTCAAGATTCAGATTATTGACCGCTATATCTGAAATGCATTCACCACAATGTACTGGGGTACCTATTTCATCGTGATCTTCGATAATCGCCACTTTAAGACCACGACGAGCAGCGTGTAGGGCTGCGGAACCGCCACCGGGTCCAGCACCTATGACGAGAACATCGCATTCTGTCGCCCCTGCTTCCATAACCATAGGTGGGACGGGGCCCGCTTCATGAATAACTCGGTTAATTTGAGAACACCGTCTTCCTTGATATTTGATATGTGAGAGCCCTTCGGAGGGGCATGGGATGGCGGAATCTGCAGCAATTCGTGGCCGCTCTTGAGGACGGCAATGAAGTTCTTAGAATCAAGCGTCCTGTTGATGTCGAATTGGAAGCAGGATGCATTGCAGATAGAATTGTCAAAATAGGCGGTAAAGCCGTAATCTTTGAACAGCCAAAGCTCCCAAACGGAGAAATTTCTAAAATTCCGTTGGTGATGAATCTCTTTGGTAGTCACGATAGGGTCAAATTAGCACTGGGTGTCGAAAGGTTGTCAGAAATAGGAGACCGTTTGGTTGGAATGATGAAGCCTGACGTAAACGCCATAGCAAAGAAACCATGGAAAGGTATCTCTCTAGCTAGACAAGGTTTGAGAATGGCGCCAAAGCGTGTCAAGAAAGGCGCTTGTCAAGAAATAGTAATGGAAACGCCCGATTTGACTACACTACCAATTCCGAAAACATGGCCTAATGATGGGGGGCAATTCATTACCCTTCCACTTGTAATTACAAAGGACCCCGTTTCAGGAGAACAAAATCTTGGAATGTATCGTTCCCAAATTTATGGCCCGACAGAATGTGGACTACATTGGCAAATGCATAAACATGGTGCTGATCATGCTGATTCTAGCAAAGAAAATTCTGAACAAATCCCCGTTGCTATTTGTTTAGGTGGGCCGCCTGAATTAATTTTCAGTGCTATTTCTCCACTTCCAGACAATCTTTCAGAATTTATGTTTGCTTCATTTCTTGGAAATCAAAGAATACACATGGTGAAAGCCAAGACTCAGGACCTAATGGTACCAGCAGAGGCTGAAATTGTAATCGAGGGCTACTGCATCCCTGGTGAAACTAGAACTGAAGGTCCATTTGGCGATCACTTTGGTTTGTATAGTCTCGAAGGGGATTATCCGGTAATGCACGTAACTGCCATTACCCATCGTTCTGAACCCATGGTACCAATGACCATTGTAGGATTGCCCCCCATGGAAGATGGATATCTAGGAGAGGGGATTGCTGATGCATTCCTGCCAGTATTAAATTTTCAGCACCGTGACGTTGTGGATTTATTTACCCCACTTGGAACAGGATTTCATAACTTAGCAATTATCTCATCAAAACAACGCTATCCTAGACAAGCACGGAAAACATGTCTAGGGCTTTTGGGGGCCGGGCAGTTAATGTTCTCAAAAATCTCAGTTGCTGTTGATCCAGATCATCCAGTGAAAGATTTGAATGCACTCCTTGATTCGCTACATGAAAAAGTTGATCCTGCCTCAGATTTAATTTCAATTCCTGGTTTAGTTGCCGATACATTAGATTCATCATCCCCTTGGGAAAATGTGCATGACAAACTTCTAATTGATGCAACAACCATACCCATAGCAGATCCTCGTAAAGGTGGTGTTGGGCTCCCACGTGGTACTAGTTATGACAGTACTCCTGATTGGAGGAGAGGATTAATTGAAGCGCCAGGAGTTTCAGTTGATTTCTGTGCTAGAGTTAGAGCATTAGATTCTGTCTCTGAAGTTCTCCAACTCAGACCATCTATGCTAGTAATTACTACTAAAATTGATGATTCGCCCAGCCCAATTACTGGAATGGAAGCAATTCTTGACCCTTCTTCATGGGCTATTCAAGTTGAGGCAAGTCGGGCGCAGAGACAGAAAATTTTTCAATTGATGAATTCAATTTGGCAATTGGAAGAATCCGAGAACTTAAGATGGCTATTTATTACTGATGATGATGTAAAACTGCATTCTGCAGGAGTAAATAGAAAACTGCTCTGGCAACTGACTGTAAGATTTGACGTTGGGAGAGATCTCCACTTTGATTCAGAGAGAAAGAGAATATGTTGGGACGCCACCACCCCTATACCCCACCCAGGGCGCCGCGCATTGGAAGAGGCTGGGCAACAAATTTCTGCACTTGACCCAATTTATCCAATAAGAAGTTGGCCTGCGCTAACATTACACAACGCAGCCACCCTTACCAAGGTAACCAATATGGCTGGTTATGATGGATATGAGCAAAGGGCTTGGGAACCTAATGTCACAAGGTGGTAATATGGGCGTCAAGAAAATACTTGAGTTTGTTAAGATTGAACACACCCTTTTCTCCCTACCCTTTGTGCTAATTGGATATATCCTTGCCCACAATCAATTCATTGATGATATCCCTGTTAGTGATTTGGGGTGGTTAAGAATGGATTTATTTTGGATTCTAATCGCTGCAGTAGGGGCTCGTGGCCTTGCCATGTCTCTAAATCGCATCATTGATCGAGATGTTGATGCTGCCAACCCTAGAACTGCAAACAGACATTTAGTATCGGGAGATATGTCGATGCAAACTGCTTGGACTCTATCTGCAATATTCCTTGGTATGCTACTTTTGGGTGCTTGGCAACTCAACCAAGTTGCGCTGATGATGGCTTGGCTTCCTGTTTTGGTATTCATTATCTACCCATATACAAAACGTTACACTTGGCTATGCCACTTGTGGCTAGGACTATGTCTAGGTCTTGCACCAGCTGGAGCGTGGGTTGCTGTGGCAGCAGACGTCCATGGGTGGGCCGCAATTACCGGGATACACGACACATCTACCGACCTGCTTTGGTATCCAACCATTTTCTTTATCTCTCTAGGAGTAGCACTATGGATAACCACCTTCGATATCAACTATGCACGTATGGATGTAGAGAGTGATCGAGAAAATGGAATTCATTCTTTCCCTTCTCGATTCTCAGAGGAAACAACTACTAGAACATCTGTACAACTAACTCTGTTATGGTTCGCATGTTTCGCGATATCTAATCCCATGGATGAAATTTGGTTCCTAGGGGCTGCGGGTCTGATGGCAATTGTGAATATAGCTGTCATACTGGGCAGGGAGAAATTTGCTGATTTCCAAACTATACTATTCCGCGTTTCCATGCTGACTGGATGGATTCTTCTAGTGGCAATTATATTAATGGAACCGGATAAAGGACTAATGCTAGAGGACTGAGGTGATGAAATGGTGAAATTAGCAGTAATCACCGGTGGAAGTAGAGGTATTGGAGCCGCCACATCTAGGCGTCTAGCTGCTGAGGGCTACAGACTAATTATCACATATCATACAGATTCTCAATCTGCTGAAAATGTCATATCAGATGTAAGAGATTTTGGGTGTGATTGTGTCGCAGTAAAAGTAGACTGCTCTGATACTGGCGAGGTGATGATTCTTGCAGATCACCCATGGGTGCGTGAAGGTGTTGACGCACTGGTATTGAATCATGCAATGTACGAACGAGTGAAGGCCGAGGAGCTGACTCATGAAGCACTTGAAAAAACAATGAATGTCAATTTTACTGGCTCTTTTTTGGTTTGGAAAGCGCTTTCACCATTCCTTTCGAAATCTGCAGGCATAGTAGTTTTGGGAAGTCAATTGGGATTGAAAGGCACAGCAACTGGAGCAGATTATTCTGCCTCAAAAGGTGCCCTGCACGCTTGGGCAAGATCATTGGCAATTGATGTCGCTGAAATAGGACAGAGAGTAAATGTAATTGCACCAGGAACAATCGATACAGATCTTGTTGCAGAAGATACCCCCATTAAAAGAAACCAGAGAGAATTGGGAATCCCAATGAGGAGATTGGGTCAGCCAGAGGAAATTGCCAGTGTAGTTTCATTCCTCTTGTCAGAAGACTCTAGTTACATAACTGGGGCCGTACTACACGTGAATGGTGGCCTATACCGGCCATAATCAAGGACAATGAATTCAAGGGGATTTCATGGCTGATGATACGATTGACCCTTTTGATCTATCCAAAGCGATATCTGGCGCCGCTATTGGAAGGTTAGACCCCACCATTTCTTGTTTCCGTTTGAACGCCGATTATGCCCCTGCTGGTGACCAAAATCAAGCAATTGAAAAAATAATTTCTCAATTGCAAAATTCACAAGAACGTGCAGTATTGTTAGGAGTAACAGGTTCAGGTAAAACATTCGCCATGGCCCATGTTATTGAGCAACTAAACATCCCCACTCTAATTCTTAGCCATAACAAAACATTAGCTAGGCAATTGTGGCAAGAAATGTCTTCACTTTTTCCAGAAAATGCTGTTGAATATTTCGTTAGTCATTACGATTACTATCAACCAGAAGCATACCTCCCTAAACGCGATTTGTACATTGATAAAGAGATGCAAATGAATGAAAGAATCGAGCAAGAAAGATTTGCTACTGTTGCATCGCTCGTCTCTCGACCCGATGTAATAGCAGTCGGAACCGTTTCATCAATATATGGTTTAAATCCACCAGAAACTTTTCTCAAACAGCATGCAAGAGTGCATGTTGGTCAAGCTATAGAACCATTGGATTTAGTTAAACAACTTGTTGAACTTCAATACCAAAGAGTGACGGGCGAAATTGGTCGTGGCGAAATACGTTGTAGAGGTGAAGTTGTTGATGTTTGGATGCCAAGCAGAGATGATCCACTTAGGATTTGTTTTGACTTTGATGGAATTACTAGAATAGATGTATGTGAAGCAGTGTCATGGGAAACGATAGACGAATTAGACGAGGCATGGATCCACCCTAAAGAATTCTTTATGACCAGCCCAGAACGATTTCGTCAAGCGATGGAAGATATTGCATTTGAATTGAGTGAAAGAACACATGTACTCGAAAGTGAAGGAAAGGAAATGGAAGCACATAGATTAGAAACCCGCACAAATTTTGATTTAGAAATGCTATCTGAAACTGGCCATTGCAAAGCAATAGAAAATTATTCTATGCATTTTGACGGGAGAACATATGGAGAGCGCCCCTTCTGCCTTCTAGATTTCTTAGCTGCTTCAGCAAAGCAATTTCATGGAGATGAAAAGAAATTCCTTGTCATCATGGATGAAAGCCATGTTACATTACCTCAACTAAAAGGGATGTATGCCGGAGATAAAGCTCGTAAAGACTCGTTAATTGAACACGGTTTTAGGCTACCTTCGGCAGCCGATAATAGGCCATTAATCATCAATGAATTTCAGAAATTGGTACCTCAGATGATATATGTTTCAGCAACACCGGGTGAGAGAGAACTGCGTCATCTTGCAGAGGTAACTGAACAAGAAATACCTAGGGAATTGTTGCATGTTCCAGGCGGTGGTGGAGTATATGAGCCCGAGTTATTGAAACCTAAACGCTCTCCTAGTTTGCTAAATACATTGCAAAAAATCAAGGGGGTTGTGAGAATGGAAATACGACCCACCGGCTTACTAGACCCAAAACTAGAGGTTCGTCCAACTGAGGGACAAGTTCAAGATTTGCTAGATGAAATCAACGAATGTGTCAAAAATAATGAGAGGGTTTTGGTTACTGTCCTTACAATTAAATTCGCAGAAGAGGTATCTGAATATTTACAACGTACTGGAGTTAAATCCCATTATTTACACTCAGAAATTGATACCATTGAGAGATCTGAAATTATCAAGGCCTTGCGACTTGGCCATATAGATGTCATCGTAGGAATAAATTTGTTAAGAGAAGGACTTGATATCCCAGAGGTCTCTCTTGTTGCTATTTTTGATGCTGATAGACAAGGATTTTTGAGGAACGAACGTTCTTTACTGCAAACTATTGGAAGAGCATCACGTAATGAAAATGGACGTGTTCTGATGTATGCCGATTCCATTTCAGATGCCATGAAATCTGCGATAACTCAAACAGTTGAAAGACGTGAAAGGCAACAAGATTTCAATGTCAAAAATCAAATAACACCAAAAACTATCCAAAAAGCACTCCCAGTTATGGGAATTGAAACCGAACAATTGCTTTCGGGAACTTCTGGAAAGGGGAGCTCTGGTGGGAAAAGATTCGTTGGTGGTGCTTCAGGACAAATTGGAAAAATTAGAGATGAACTAGACATTGCCAAGAAATTTAATCTCGGGTCAGATGGTTGGGAATCAATTGATAACACCCTCTCTAGAGTGAGTCAGCCAGCGTGGGCTGAAGTTTCAGAATCCCATCTTTCACCTAATACGAATGATGATCTCAATACTGAACCAAATGTGGAACTAGATAGATTAGTCGTGAGGCTTCAAAAGGAAATGAAAATAGCTGCAAGCAGACTTGAGTTTGAGAAGGCTGCCCAATTGAGAGATCGAATTTTCCAATTGGAAAATGCGGGAATGACCTAAACTGATTAATTGAAATCTGCGACCCATGTGAGGCAATACATGGGGAAGCGTCTTGAGATTGTAATAATGACTCGCGGCCCAGAGTTATACAGTACTACTAGATTAGCCGCAGCAACTCGCAGAGCTGGCCATGGAGTAAGTTATCTTAATCCAACTAGGTGTACTATTGATCTTTCACCAGATGGCGCAACTGTACTATACAATGGAGAGAAGATTGTTCAACCAATGGACTGCATTGTTCCAAGAATTGGGGCTTCAATAACTCGTCATGGATTAACAATATTAAGACAGTTCCAAGCTGCTGGCATAACAACACTAAACCACAGTAACGGAATAGGTGCTAGCCGAGACAAATTAAGAGCATTACAACGGTTTGCATCATCTGAATTACCAATTCCAAGAACTGCTTACGCTAGAGGCGCTGCCGATTTACACCATTGTATAGAGACGGTTGGTGGCACCCCTGTTGTTCTAAAATTATTAGAGGGCACCCAAGGAGTTGGGGTAATGCGTTGTGACACTGTTGCGAGTGCTGAATCTGTGATTGATGTATTGGCTAGATTGCATCAACCAATTATTGTTCAGGAATACATTGCTGAATCAAAAGGTTCCGACATCAGAGCTATTGTAGTTGGTGATAAAGTAGTTGCTGCTATGCGCAGAACCGGAAAAAGTGAAGATTTTCGAAGTAATATCCACAGAGGGGGGACTGGCGAGAAGGTCGAGTTAGAGCCGGAAATAGAAAAAATCTGTATCGATGCTTGTAAAGTTCTTCGACTACGGTTTGCAGGAGTGGATTTATTGGAGTCTAATCGTGGCCCACTACTAATGGAGGTTAATTCATCCCCTGGCCTAGAGGGGATTGAAAGGGCAACTGGAGTAGATATCGCAAATGAAGTGATTACTGAAATTGAACGGATGTGTTCCTGACCGTTGCTTTCATGATTAATTGGCTATTCGGGTGTAATCATGGTAGAGCCGAACGACTTCGATCTTCCCGTGGAAGATTACAAATTCTCTAGCATAACTAGCCCATCTACTCTGATAGACCAAATGGCAAAGGCCGGTGGATTCACTGCAACGAAACTAGCCACCGCTAGAGACGTACTGATTTCAATGTTTAAAGGACTAGACGATTCCAATAATTCGAACGAGAAAAACAGTCACCTAAATTGGCTATCTTTTCCAGCTTGTCTTTGCGCAACTGGGACTAGAGGATTCTTTGTTGAATCTATAAAAAGAAGTCGATTTAACGTAATTGTAACAACGTGTGGAACGCTTGATCATGATATTGCCCGAACTTTTAGAGACTACTACCACGGAGCATTTGAACTCGATGACATTGAGCTTGGAGAAGACGGATTGAACCGGCTTGGAAATGTAATTGTGCCCAACGCAAGTTATGGTGATATCATAGAAGAAATCTTGATGCCAATGCTACAAGAAATTGATGAGGAGCGGAGAAAAGAAAATCCAGAAAATCCTTGGGCTGGTTTTGGTAGTGTGGAACTTTGTTGGGCAATTGGTGACAGAATAGAAAATGAAAATAGCCTACTACACTGGGCAGCTAGGAATCGAATACCAATTGTAATCCCTGGTATTTACGATGGTTCTGTAGGGGCACAACTATTCATGCATCGACAAAGAGCTGGTGATTTTAATTTGGATCTTCTAGCAGATCAGCAACTACTCTCAGACATGGTTTGGACTGCAGATTCTTCACACGCGTTGATGATTGGTGGAGGGATTTCGAAACATCATGTCATTTGGTGGAATCAGTATCGTGGTGGGTTAGATTCTGCAGTACAAATCACTACAGCACCCGAGCATGATGGTTCGTTATCTGGGGCCCGGTTACGCGAAGCAATTAGTTGGGGGAAAGTTCGAGCTGACGCAGCCCAAATTGTAGTTGAAGGAGATGCTTCCTTGCTGTTACCACTGTTAGGTGCTAGCCTCTTTGCAGAGGAATAAACCTACTAAATAGCACTACGGTAATTGATGAGCAATGCTTTCCATCAAACCGATTCTAAATGGAACCACAGGGTGCCATCCGTTTAATCCAGCCTTTTGGCAAGCGGTATGAAGTGGGCCAAGGTTAGGCCTAGGTGGTGAAACTATTGGCTCGATATTAGGTTCAAAAATTTTCAAATTATCTAATTGAAAAGTCTTTGATTCCGCTGCTTTCACTCTTTTGAAAAGCATCTCTAATTCACTTGACATCGCTTCATGGCTCCAGCAACGCCTGCCACTAACATCAATCACGCCATTCGGTAGATTAGCAAATAACACCGAAATCATATCTACTACATCGCGGACATGAATCCAGTACCTTGCATCACCTTGAGGTCTTTCCCCAATAGGGTTATTCAACCACAAAATTTGGTGTTCTATTTCCTTTGGCCCCCACCCCCCAGAACCACTAGGAATGTACAAGTCATGCAACACCAATTCACAATGAACCTCACAAGGGTATGGATTACTTGTTGAGGGGCGGTTTACTAATTCACATTCTACTGCTGGACCTGAATGCCAGCAGACGATGTGGACGCCATCGGGCGAATCTGTATTGATTTCTATTCTCTCAAGTCTCTCTTTTAATGACAAAAAGAAACCATCTTCTTCTCCTTGAAGGGTTACCATATTTGGCATCGTCCCACCTCCCATGTACTTTGACATATTAATTTACAATATTATTGAGGATTTGGACCCCTACGTTCAGGAGAACCCATGTAGCCCACAGTATATTCAATCAAACAACACCTAACTAAGTCAATTACCAAATCTATCTCATCGGAAGTTATACCAAAATGAGGTGTGAAACGTAGTGCATTCTTTCCTCCATGAATTACTCCTAATCCATTCAATCTGCACCACTCTTCAACACAAACAAAGCCAAATTCATTCGCTGGAGCCACAACTGGTAGAGTTTTGGGGTCCAGTTCTATGCAGAGAAGTAAACCTGAACCCTGAACTAAAGTGATTTCATTAGGGAATTCTTTCTGTAATTTTTCAAGCTTTGAGAGAAATTCTTCACCTTTTCCAATAATGTTAGCACGTAATTCAGGGGTTACCTTGCTGAGTACTTCTATTGCTGTTTCAAGCGCCCGAGGGTTAGTAGTCATGGTATTCCCATAAATTCCAACAACATACAATTCCGCAGCACGTTCTGATAATCCTACAACAGAAAGTGGATATTGTCCTGCATTGAGTGCTTTTGACCAAGTCTCTAAGTCAGGTACATCGGCGGATTGAAATCCAGGATAATCAACAATTGAAAGGCACCCTTTACCACGAAACCCAGCCTGTATGGAATCAACTAACAGCATACTTCCATGTTCAGAAGTTAACCGTCTCGCTTCATCATAAAATGCTCGAGTTACAGATTGACCAGGAGACCCTTCCCCTTGTACTGGCTCTATGGCGACTAATTCAATGAAAAAGTTCTCTTCCTCTGCTCTTGAAAATGCCGACTGCAAATCTCCAACATTGTTGGGTTCAACGATAATGATGTTATCACGCTCACGGAAAGTTGCAAGATTATCTATGTATCCCTTTTTACAAGAATCTGAGATTGATGCTGGTCGTTGTGTTCTTCCATGAAATCCTTGCTTAAGCGCAATTATCTTTATCGGTTTTCCTTCATGACGGCCACCTGGACCAGTCATATTATTGGAATTTACATCAGCAATTCGCATACCTAATGTTACTGATTCAGATCCACTATTTACGCAAATGAATTTTGAAAAAGGGCAAGCACCGCGAGAATGGCCGACCTCCCTACGCAATGCATCTGCTAACTTTTTCTGGCTAAATGAAGCCGTCATCACATTTGCCATTACCCAATTTTTTGACATTGCATTAATTACATTATCAGGACCATGTCCGCTTCCAAGCATCCCGTACCCTCCATTGTCGTGCAGAACTGCCCCGTGAGAAGTGATTATCCAAGGGCCACGAGCAGCTATTGCAACATATGGATTAACGGTTGCAGCTGGATAGAAATTAATGAAATCAGATTGTAATGTTCGAATTAGTTCTGATTCATCCATCATTAATAATTCAGGACCTAACTGCGCTGAATATTCTTTATGATTTTTTGATGCTTCTGAAATGGCGTCTACTAGATTCTGATCTGATGCTACAAAACGAGTGATAACTACGTCCATTAAACCAATGGTTTGTCGTGGCCCTGAATTCATCCGAATTTCAAATAACAAATCCAACAACGGGTCTTGCATATCTTCGGGAGGAGGAATACACTCATCAATTTATGCCGTAACTACGCCTGTATTTTTGTTTCCAAAACAAGGCCCTAATCACAGAATAAATCAATTGAAAAATTAAATTTTCAATTGGAATATTATCATATCTATCTGTATATCAATCATCAATCCATAAAGATCTGATTGTTGAGTTAGCTGAATAATTCCAGCGAGAATATTTTAAGTTGTAAAATAAGGATATATGAACAAATTGTAATCGAAAAAGATTGTTCGGCGAAATTCAAACTGTAATCTAAATATTATCCGTCATTCCAATTGAAATGTAATTACGGATAATCTGAGAAATTTAGATTTATATTGAAACATAATTCATATCTGGCGTTTGATTTCAATTGAAAAACGATTATTTTAGTAATTCCATATTTTTCACCATGCAATTGAATAATCAGCGATTATCCGTCTTTTTCAATTGAACTTTAACACATTGAATTTTACATATAGTTAATATACTGACTTGTGACGTAGTCCGATGACCGAGTTATGGGATGCACGGGAATAGAGAGGGATAAAAAATGGCAGATGATTCATTCATGATACAAGAGTTACTACAGCGCGAGGTGTTCGTTAAACAAACGCGCGTAGGTGTGATAGTAGGGGAGAGATTTCACCCCAACGAAGAACGAGTACAATCTCTGAGGCTACAAGTAGATTCAGAAATAGCTGACGAGTTCATGAGAAAACCGGCCGAATTTGCGCCTTTGTCAAAAGAACTCCTGCACAGTATTCAAGCTGATGGAACTATCAAATTATCAAAATCTATGCGTGAGTTGCAACGCAGGTGGCGCAACACTGTCAGAATAGATGAGAAGTTATACGCACCAGATGAGTTACTAGATCGGGCAGTACTCGACACCCAAGGAGAAGATCTTGGGGAGGTTGTTGGCTTGGTGAAAATTAAGAGGACTTATCGAGGGATTGAAGTCAAAGCAAGATCAATGCTCCGACGAAGATATCGTTTGGAAAATGAAACAATCAATATTCCAGTTCAGTTTCTCGCGAGAACTAGCCCACGCCTTGATGAGATAATCCTCTCACGGACGTTTGAGAAGTTAATGGGGCTACCATCATACTTGAAATTAAATTCTGGTGAAATACTAGAAGATGATTTTGAAGAAGAAGAATGAGACTCTCAATCGGAATCGTTTAATCCACCCCCTCGGTGGCGTTGCTCGCTCTGGGCGTGTAGCTTAGCTTGGTTGGAGCACCCGGCTGATAACCGGGGGGCCACCGGTTCAAATCCGGTCTCGCCCACTTGAGTATATATCTCATAGTTCGAATGAATAAAAGATGAGCAAATCAAGCACCATGCATAGCAATTGACTCGTAAAAGACATGAATGGGGTCTCTCTCCGACAGTACGGGGAGAAGACCGTTGCCAGTAGTATCAGGGAGTATTGATGGTGATTTGGCTACTTCACTAGCCAGGGAATTAGATTGGGACCACCATGCACTTGTTGCTAGGCGCTTTCCGGACTCTGAAGCATACGTCCGCGTCCCTGTAGATAGTATCGATGCTGTTAGATCAGAACCCGTGATTATAGTTGCTACCACATTCCCAGATGAAGGAATTGTAGAGGCCCTGTTGATGCTCGAAGCCATTCACGATGTTAGATCTGGTAATCTTCAGAATCTGAAAGGTGAAGGTCCCGAGAAACTTGATGATGTAGGCCCTGGAATTTTCCTCGCCATCCCTTACTTTGGATATAGCAGGCAAGATAAACGGTTTCAGAAAGGCGAAGTTGTGTCTGCATCACTCATTGTGAGATTACTAGCGCGCCATATTGACGGCTTAATTGTCTTAGATTTACATGCGCCTTCTGTTTTAGATGACCTAGAAAAACCTGTAGAATTCGTTAGTGCAATGCCAGAGGTTGCTGAACATTTGAAGTCAAATGTAAATCCTGATTTTATCCTCAGCCCAGATAAAGGCGCCATAGATAGAGCATCCCATGTAGCCAATTTAATTAATTGCAAATTCTCCTATTTGGAGAAAACAAGAATTGATGCGCATACAATTGAGCACAAACCTAAGGATTTGGATGTTAAGGGCGCAGTAGTAGCTATTGTTGATGACATGATTAGCACAGGTGGAACAATCTGTAAGGCCAGTGATGCTTTACTAAGCCAAGGTGCGAAGGAAGTTCACGCTGCTTGTACGCACGGACTTTTCACTGGTGGAGCGATTACTCGTCTTGACGAACATGTCAGCGGCGTCCATGCGACAGATTCTATCGCAAGTAACCCGCGCGCTCTGGTATCCTCTGCTCCTGCTCTTGCTAGAGGTGTCAAAAACCTCCTAAAGATGCTAAATCTTTGAGTTCTGGGGCTTAATCGCTAGGTTAATCAATCCGGTGCGTTTATACAGACCACGCCCTCGCCGTGACACCTACAGGAGGATATAATCCTATGAGCGTACATGTTGATTTTGAGACACCTGCTGATGTGCAGGAGAAAGTCTATGAGTTTGTGAAAAAGATTGGAAAGGATGGAAGTGGTCGTTTCAAGAAAGGAATGAATGAGGTCATCAAGGTTTGTGAGCGAGGTGCTGCAAAACTAGTAGTGATGGCTGAAAATGTTAATCCTGGTGAGATGATGATGCCAATTCCTCTCATCTGTAAAGAGCGTGGGATTCCCTATATCTATGTGGAAGATCAAGGTTACCTTGGTGATGCTGCAGGATTACCAGAGGGAAGACCCACTTCCGCAATCGCCATCACCGAATTAGAGGGATCTGCTGATGATTTTAATGGCATATTGGAATCCGCAAATAAACTAGCGGAAAACTGAGGTGATTTGAAGTGACTGACGGTTGGCCAGCAGAGGTCGTTGAAATTGTCGGCCGCACAGGTATGACTGGTGAAGCCACACAGGTGAAGGTTCGTGTTAATGATGCCCCTAATCCTAGAGATGTTGGACGAATTATAACAAGAAATGTTCTCGGCCCAATTAGAATAGGTGACATCCTAATGTTGAAAGATACAGGCCGTGAAGCACGGAAGTTAGGGGGTCGCTGAAATGCCTGAGCGTAGAGTTTGTTCATTCAGTGGCGAGGAAATTGAGCCAGGTACTGGAATGATGTTTGTTCGAAAAGATGGTACTGTTCTTTGGTTTAAGAATAGTAAAGCACGCAAAAATATGGTAAATCTGAAGAGAAATGCACGCAAAGTAAAGTGGACTCGACACTATGTCAAGGGCGGCATTCAGTAATCATCTGAGTTTTATCGGAGCGTTTTGCTTAAACAGGAGTGGCTTCACGGCCGCTTCAGTGAGATGCATGCAGACGACTTTCGTAATGGTGAAACCTGATGGAGTTCAAAGAGGATTAGTTGGAGAAATCATAAACCGTTTTGAGGAGAAAGGTCTCCGTTTAGTTGGTTTGAAACAACTTATCCCATCACAGGAGCTGGCTGCTAGCCATTATTCCGTACATTCTGAACGTCCTTTTTATGATAGCCTACTAAAATTCATCACATCAGGCCCTGTTGTTGCTATGGCTTGGAGCGGCATTGATGCTATTGCTGTTGCAAGGAACATCATTGGGCCAACTAACGGCAGAGAGGCAAATCCTGGCACCATCCGTGGAGATTATGCTATGGATATAGGCCATAACATAATTCATGGTAGTGATGCCGAGGAAACCGCTGAGTACGAACTAGGACTATGGTTTCCCGATGGATTAGTTGAATGGATTCGTTCTTCAGAAGATTGGATTTACGAGTGAGAATCTATAAAATTTGAGAATTAGAATAATCAAGGAGAAGGTGGCATGCATGACAGAACAGAGACAACCAATCGTAGCTGTTCTCGGACATGTTGACCACGGCAAAACTAGTCTGCTTGATCATATCCGCTCACTAGGCATCGAAAAACAGTCATCAATTATGGCTAGGGAAGCGGGCGGGATTACTCAACACATAGGAGCTACCGAAGTCCCAGCAGAAATTCTCAACCAACTATGTTCTCCATTAATGGGTGGCAAGAACTTCGATTCTCCTGGATTACTGTTTATAGACACCCCAGGCCACCATTCTTTCTCCACGTTAAGAACACGTGGAGGTTCATTAGCAGATATTGCCATACTTGTGATTGATTTAATTGATGGATGCAAACCACAAACCCTTGAATCATTGCGAATCCTACGACAAGCTAAGACTCCTTTTGTTGTAGCTTGTAATAAGGTTGATAGAATCCATGGTTGGAAATCTGAAAATGGTCGTTCAATGGCAAAATCCATGAAGAGTCAAAGTAAAGATACTATTGCTCTTTTTGAACAAAAATATTGGCAACTAGTAGGACAATTCGCTGAACATTCATTTAATTTGGAAAGATACGACCAAATTTCCGATTTTACGAAAAGCATCGCTATGGTTCCTTGCTCTGCAAAGGAAGGGGAGGGGGTTCAAGATTTACTGACTGTAACGATTGGGCTTGCCGAGAAATTTCTTGCTGAACAATTGGGGGATATTGGTGGTGAAGCCGAAGCAACTGTTTTAGAAATGAAAGAGGAGAGGGGTCTTGGAAAGACTCTAGACATTATCCTACATAGAGGGACCCTAAACAAAGGAGATGAAATTGCTGTCGCCACACCAAATGGCCCTTTGGTTACTAGAATTAAAGGGATGTTCTCTCCGAGAGGTATGTCAGAAATGAGAGATGCTGGCGATAGATGGGATTCTGTCGACTCTGTTACTGCTGCTGCTGGTTTAAAATTGAGCGCCCCTGATATAGAAGAAATACTTGCAGGAACTACCCTAAGAGGAATTGCTAATCAAGAAGAAAAAAATAGAATCGTGGCATTAACTGAGGAAGAATGCAATATTTCTATTGATCTGGATGAGGAAGGAGTCGCAATCAAGGCAGACACCTTGGGCGGCCTAGAGGCATTGGCATTTGAATTACGAAATATGAAGGACTCTACAGGAGAGTCAAGAGAAATTAACATTCGTTCAGCGACAATTGGGCATATCACTAGAAAGGATATCAGATCTGCAGCTGTTTCTGAAAACCCCTATGAAAGAATAATTTTGTCATTCAGTTCAGGCATACTTCCTGAAGCCCAATCAGAACTTGAAAAAGATGATTGTGAAGTAGTACATATTGGCTCTGACATCATCTACCATATTCTTGACGGATACGAAGAATGGATAGAAGACACAAAAAAGAAAATGGAAGAAGAAAGTCGAGAAAATGTCATTCATCCCGGAAGAATTTTGATTCTAGCAGACCATATTTTCCGGCGTTCTGGCCCAGCAGTTGTTGGAGTCAGGGTGCTAGGGGGCAGAGTTCAGGTTGGACAACGACTTCTAACCATTCAAGGCGAAAGGGCTGGAAGAATCAAGTCAATACGCGATGGCGATCATGTTTTGACCGAGGCAAAACAAGGGGACGAGTTGGCTATTGCAATTGAAGGTGTTACCATTGGGCGTGGTGTCGATGAAGAGGATGTGCTTTTAGTAGATGTACCAAAGTCTCATGTGAGAAAATTGCGAAAACTGAATATTTCTCCAATTGAAGAGGAAATACTAGGTGAAATAATCGCTATTCATCGTCGTGATGACCACTTTTGGGGAAGATAATGAGTGAATTATCTATGACTGATAAACCCCCAACCCTTTAGTATGAATCGGGTCGGTCGGCAACTGTAGAGCGGAGAGTTCACCATGCAAACGACAATGGGAGGGGACGGAAGGACTCGTGATTTGATTGCTACAGTCAGTGCAATTTCAAATGGTTTGATGAATGAAGTATCAAAAGTCATCATTGGAAAACAAGAAAATTTGAGGAAAGTAAGCATTGGAATTCTATCAAACGGAAACATGTTGCTGGAGGATTTCCCCGGTCTAGCAAAGACCCTGCTAGCCAACACTTTTGCTAGAGCGCTGGGGTGTAAATTCAAGCGTGTTCAATTTACCCCTGACTTGCTACCTTCCGATATTATGGGGACCTATATGTATGACCAAAAGGCTGGAGAATTCAAACTTCGACCAGGACCTCTTTTCTCCAATATTCTACTTGCTGATGAAATAAATCGTGCTCCTCCAAAGACTCAAGCTGCTCTGCTTGAGGCTATGGAAGAAAAACAAGTTACAATTGAAGGTATTACTCACAAGTTACCGGCGCCGTTCGTGGTGCTTGCAACACAGAACCCAATTGAGCAAGAAGGTACCTATCCACTACCTGAAGCACAAATGGACCGATTCCTGATGAAGATGTCGATGGGGTATCCTGATCGCTCAGAAGAAAAGGCTATCCTTGCTCGAAGGAAGTTACGAGGGAAGGATGACCATGATGTGCAGCAAATTACATCGCCCAAGAAAGTAGTCGCTATGCAGAAGGCTCTAGAGACAGTACATATTGATCCAGCAATTCTTTCCTATATCGTTGAAGTCGTTCAGCGCACTCGTGAAGATCATAGAGTAATCACTGGAGCATCACCTCGTGCAAGCCAGTCATTGTTCAAGACTGGGCGAGCCTCAGCAGCAATTGATGGCCGAGATTATGTAATTCCAGATGACATTAAAGGTGTGGCTATACAGATTATCAGCCATAGAATTGTACTCAAGCCTGAAGCTAAGATACGAGGTATTACAGGAATGCACATTACTAGGAAAATCCTCTCAGAGGTACCTGTTCCAGTAATACAAACCGCTTGATTCCAACGGCGTTATAGCACCGCTCATTGGAGCACAAATTATCGCGGTACTGATTAAGGTTCAAAGCAGAGGCGACATTCACGAGAGGTGGCGGACTGGTATGGACCCGTACAAAATGGTAATTTCATGCACCAACCAAAAGGGTGGATGTGCAAAAACTACCACTGCAGTTAACGTGGCCACTGCATTGGCAGAAGGTGATCCCTCAAGGGGCATTGAACCTTCCAAAGTACTGCTGGTTGATCTGGATCCACAAGGGAGTGCATCAACCTCATTTGGAATAAACAAAAGCAAACTAGAACGTACCGTGTATGATTTACTGATGAACGACCTAGGTGAAGAATTACCAATTATCAAAGATTATCTAATAGGGCCAGAAATAATTACAGATTCAATGAGAGAAACTTGGATGAAGGCAAATGATGGAAAGAAACTCTCTAAGGCAAGGAAAAAATCATTGAAAGTTGAAAACCTGTGGCTTCTACCATCAAACATCCAATTATCAGGGGCTGAAATCGAATTAGCTACCAGAATTGGACGAGAAACTAGATTGAAAGAAGGTCTAGCATCTGCAATAAACGAGTTCGACTATATCATTATCGACACACCTCCGAGTTTGGGGTTGCTGACTATCAACGCACTAGCTGCATCTAATTGGGTTATGATTCCAGTTCAGACCGAATGGTATGCATTGGAGGGGATGAGTCAATTGATTAATTCAATAAAGTTGGTTCAGATGAGAATAAACCCTAATCTCAAATTATTCGGTATCGCTTTGACGATGTATCAGCTGAGGAATAATCTAAGCAAAATAGTTTCCAAAGAAGTACGTGGATCAGCTTTCCATAAGGAAGTCTTTAGCACCATGATCCCTAGAAATTCTGACATCGCAGAAGCACCAATGGAAGGTGCTCCGGTCGTTTTGTTAAAAAAAGGAAATAGAACAAATAAAGGATCTCAAGCCTATTGGTCATTAGCCAAAGAAGTTTCTGATAGAGTAAAGAAAATGAGACATAAGTATGGAGTTTATGAAAAAAATCATTTAAAAATCCACAAATTAAACCAATCTAACGAAGACGATGCTTTGTCCGAACAACTAGAATAATCATACTAATGAGTTGTCAACTCACCGTCAAACTTCTATAGATGTCCTAAACCAACAGGGTTTAGGTGAGTTAATGGGTTCTCCAGATATGACATCAGTTAGTGTGAGTTTTGAAGTACGAAGGCAGTTAAATTCTATGCGGGCATTAGAAAATTACCAAAGCGTAGATGATCTTCTTCAACATCTTTTGAAGACCTATAGATTGAATAAACTCAACAGAGACAGTGAATCTCTTCAGGATTCCTTGAAATCGTTAAATGACGTGGATGTTAATGTTCTAATCTCTAAACTCGACCTATCGCCCTTCAAGGAGTGAATCAAATGAAGGGACAAGCGCCGTCATACTGGATTACTGCTGAGAACCTCGTTCGTGGCTTATTTGATGACATGAGTGATGAGCAGACCCTACTCAAATTAGCATCTTGTAACGTAATAGAATTGCATGCGGGGAATAAAGTTTGGAATTCTTTTCTGTGGTTGCTTGTCAACCATATGAAGAGAGAAGGCGTACCTATTCTTTCTGGTAAAGATTTGGGCGATTTACGAAGTCGCCTACCGATAGTTTTCCATTGAAAATTATTCTTTGTTATTGGCTTCCCACCACTGATGTCCGTAGTATACCCATTGCTCCATAGTCCAACCCATGGGCAACCCCCCTTCTGGTAGTTCAGGTGCCCCAGCTGGTAATTCGGTTGTAGTTGTCGCTGGTGTTGGTTGTTCCTCTACGGCAATGGGTTCTGGTTCTGGTTCTGGTTCAGGGGCTGTTGGGGATGATCCCTCGGTCAATCTCTGGATTAAGTCTGCCTTCTTACCAGATACTGGAAGACCTGCAGCCTTCAGTTGCTCTTTGAGTTGGGCCACTGTCATTGATTCGAAATCTGGAGTCCCGGAGTCAGGAACTACCGAACCATCATCACTTTCTTCGAAGGAACTAGCATCGGGAACGACGCTAGGTTTGGATGCGGTATCATCATCAATATCCCAAAGTTGGTCTTCAGTAACACCATCACCTAGTTTTTCACCTTCCCATCCTTTCTCATCAGTAATACCACCTCGTGATTCGAATTCTTCACCCTCTTCCCATGCTTGCAATTCTTTTGTGGCATCCTGATGAGTATATTGTGCATCTGTGGCTCGCTTCGACACTGAAGTTCTTATCAGTCCAATTAATCCCCACATCGCAAGAATACCTGCAATAAGAGCAATACCAATTCCTCCACCATAAATTAGAAAATCTTTGATTAATTTATTCCTTTTTTCACTAGAAGATAACTCGCTATTGTCATTGTTGCTATCATCTAGTACATATTCTACTTCACAATTATTGATATCATCTGAATATTTGTTACAATATTGATCTAACGTCCATACAGAAGGGTCGAGATCGTCCCAATCAGCATTATCTCCAACTCCGTCCCTGTCACTATCCACCCATTCAGATTTATTTGATGACCAATCCTGAGGTGGGTTTTCTGTTCTTTCACCACTATCTTCATACCCATCGCCATCTGAATCAATACAACCAAATCTCTGAATTGTGACATACTTGTTCTGCTCAAAATCAAAGACAATCCCTCTAGTGCTATTGCCCCATTCATTAGGGCACCAATCTGGATTATTTCCATTCAGATTGTCACCATAGTTGTCATCATCTGTATCACACCATTGTGTATCATCTTGGGGATATTTGTCTGGGCCATTTGGATTAATTTCGGTGCATGGTATTTCGCCTTGTCTTGGGTTACTATATCCATCGCTATCTGAATCTGGACAGCCATTCCGGTCCTTGTTCGAATTACCAGGTGAATCTACACAATCGTCAGGATTGGTACCATTGGGATTGTCCCCCAATCCATCACCATCACTGTCAGACCATTGTGATGAATCATTCGGGAAAGTATCGCCATCATAGCCGAGTGTATTATCGCCGTAGCCGTCACCATCACTGTCAATATACTGGTCCGCATTATTAGGGAAGGCATCTCCGTTTGTACCTCCGGGATTATCGCCCTTGCCATCGCCATCCGAATCTAGCCATTGACTAGGATCTTCGGGGAACCTATCTGGATTATTACCATTGGAATTGTCACCATATCCATCGCCGTCTTGATCTGTCTGTTGAGTTGAATCATGAGGAAAAGCATCAACTACATCTACTACTCCATCACCATCATTATCTGTATCAAACATCAAAATATCTGATTTGTCTGAGAATGATGCTAGAACAAAGAATGAAGACCCTAGCCCTGACTTAATTCCAACTACATCGCCAAGTGAAGAGAACGACTCAATTTCTGACAAACTGCTACCATTGAGTATTGTCAAGTGGCCGTTGTGTGCTCCAACTAACAAATCACCGTTATCAGATTGTATTACTGTACGAATAATTCCTCCAGTTGAAAGTGTAATATCACCAGTTTTTTGCCAATCTGTCGTAGAATATTTCAGTATTTGGCCGTCAACTGATGTTGCCAATAGGCTAGCCCCGTCATCGATAAGATATAGGCCTGAAACCTCACCTTGAATATGCATCAAATCAGTATTTTTTGTCCCATTGCTTCCATAAGAGACACGGACAATTGAGTCCCTACCACCAGTAATAACAGAGCCATCTGAAAGACAAATTATGTTTGTGAGTTTAATTGAATGTTGTTGGGTGGTGACTTGAGATTCTGTTGTATCTTCAAACTTCATTGCAAAACCATATGCTCTATCACTAACCCAAAGTTCCCCTTGACTACCCCAACTAACTGCATCAACACCACTTGAAACTGGAATAGTGTATAACATTGAATGGAGTTCAGTAGAAATTACTCTTACCCCATTATCAGTACTCAGTGCCAAGCGATGTTGGACATTATCGATAGCCCCACTATTTATTGCAACACCAAGAGAGAGGTTCCATACTTTAGTTAATGCCCCACTCGCCTCAAAATCATAAGCTGCTATTTCTCCTGTGTTATTTGCAATTATTGTTAGCCCATCGTAGGATTCCCACCACCCCAACGTACTATCCTCAAATTCAGTAATTGAGCCAGCGTTACCAAGGCTAGAAGCGGATGCAGGAGTTGATGCCATTAATGGTAATAAAATCGCAAGAATCAAAATTATAGTCAGTCCAAACTGGCGACGCATAGAACCTTGAAACGTGTTTTACCTTTCAATGCGGCGATTACCCGATTATCCAAGAAATTGGCAATCTGATACCATTTTTGACTCATTCTTCCTCTTGTTCTTCTGACTCAACCGGGGTAAGAGTTGGCGTAACTGGAGTTAATTTTGCAACCTCTGATGGAGTCAGTATCTTACCACTGGTTTGTACAGGGCGCAAGGTAGCCGCTTCGCCTGTTTTAGGTTGTAATACCGGCCTGCTAACTGGTTTTAGAACATCTACTTTAGGTGATGCAGTGTCTTGTTTTGGACTTCTATCTAAATCTAGAATTGACGACTCCTCGTCTCTGATTAATCGTCCGCCACCTGGTGGCCCACGCTTTGGTTTATCAAGTGATGGCGCATCTTCTTGTGGAGGAGTCCTAACTAAGGCACCTCCACCTGGTGGCCCTCTAGATACCTTTTCTAGTATTGATGATGTGTCTTCTTCATCATCCCAATCATCCTCTTCGACAATCTCAGGTGTTGTTGAAGGCAACTCCCCTCCAAGAGGTTTATGATCGACTATTTCACCTTGAGACGAAATCTCTTCCTTAGCAATATCACTTAGAGACCGCTCGGGTTTATCAGGTGCGGCATCAATCTTGACTGGTGGCCTTACTGGAGATAGTCTGTCTGCTGAGGTAGAACCTATTGTAGGCCTAGGAATTGATGTTGCTGGCGTCACATCTTGCTTTTGACCGATAGGCGCACGGGCTGGAGCCAAACGCCCACCACCTTCGGGCTTGAGTGGTGTGCGTGTTTGAGCAGGGGCGCCCGTACCTAAACGAGCGGCGCTGGGTTGCCCCAGACGAGCGCCACCAAGTAAGCCACCGGCATCCCCTCCGGTTGCTGTCTCAGGCATCTGTCCTTGAGCACCTTGTAATGCACCAATCCATCGCTCCCTTCGGGCGAGGACACCATCTTGAGACTCAAGATTTTCAACCTCTTCTTCCATCTGCTTGAGTCGAACTTCTTCTTCCAAATCTTCCTCGGATACTAGATTTCGTTCAAGTTGCCCTCTAATTTTCTCTTCGGCGACTTGCTTAAATTCTTCAGAACGTTGTTCTAGTGTGGCTAGACGCTCACGAATCTCTGTTCTCTTGACTGAAAGTTGCGCTTCAATTTCTGCCCTAATCTCTGCTTCCCTTCTTCGGACTTCAATTAGTGCCTTGTTACGCATGATTTCTTCTCTCTTTGCCAATTGTCTCTCTAATTGATCTGTGACCTCATCTTCCTTACGGCTACGGAATTCCCTCAAACGGGCCTCCATTTCAACTTCAAGTTCCATAGAAGTTTCCTGCTTTAACAAATCGAGTGATGTTTCTTGAGAAATTTTCTCATTTCTCACACGAGCATCAATCTCAGCCATGATTTGACGTTGGACCGCTGTTTCTTTTGCTCTAAACTCCTGCTCCAATTGATCAATCCACTCTTGTTTTCGAGATTCAAATGAAGATGACAGTTGCTCCCGTAATTCAATTTCTCTATCATGTCGGAATCTAGATAATCTGCTAGAAATTTCTGACTCGCGTGTCCTGCGATAAGCCTCAAAATCATTTGACATTTGAACATCTAGATTATCTTCAATTTCAAGACTCAAGGCGTGCTCAATTTCATCGATTGACTGGCTGAAAGTCAAATCATACTTCTCACGCAGACGCTGTTTCCGTTCAGCTATGCGTTCCCCATATTGTTTCTGGAGTTCTGTCAAAATCGATGACCTTACTTCGTCCCTCTTTCTGGCCACAGCTAACTCAAGATCCTGTTGCATTCTCTCTTCAAGTTTTTCAGTTTCAGATGTTAGCCTCTGTTCAAGTTCATCCTGGAGATCCTTTGCAATCTCTTCTTCAAGACGATGTGCCCTGTGTTCATATTCGCTCCTCAAACGAGCTTCACGTGCGCGCAGGCGTCCGCGCAGTTGCTGCTCTAGACGCCGTCGAATTCCATCACGCAACTGTATTTCTCTTTCAGCAAGACGTGCTTGTTGTTCAGATTCTATAGTTTCAGATTGAATTTCCTCTTCAGATTTGAGTTGATTTTCCATTTCATCCTTCAATTCTGATTCAAGATTACTCAATTGTTCTTGAAGGGCTTGATTGGCCTCGATTTCCATCTTCTCTTGAAGGAAGGCGCGCCGACGTTCGAACTCTTGATCCATTTCATCAGAGAGTTGAGTTTGAATTTGGTCTCTACTTGCTGAAAGACGACGTTCTCTTTCCACTTCCAGTTGTTCTTTGAGGGATATCTCCTCCCTCTCTAATCGCATATCTAATTCTTCACGAAGTATCTCTTCTTCTCTGCCGAGAGTTTCTTTCTCAAGTCTGGAAAGTTCTGATTCCATCTCCTCTCTCATTTCCGATTCTAGATTTGTGAGAATTGATTCGTGCTCTAATTGCAGAGCCCTACCCATTGCACCTTTTGCAGTGCTGATTCTTTCAGCCTGCTCTTTAATCCTGAGTCTGCGCTCTCTTGTAAGATTTCTACGAAGTGATTCTTCTTCGTTTAGATTTGCAGAAATCTGACCTGCCCTATCTGCTGACGGAGATCCTGACCCTGTAATTTGATGGCGTAATTCTGCGAGTGATTGATTGTCGCCAGCAACTACACTCTTCTTCAATTCTGCTAATTTCGATTCTGTCTCAGTCAGGGTCCCATCCCCTTGGAGCGCATCGCTCCTATTTCGTTACTGCAACTCTCTTCCTATTTGAGTGGGCAGGGTGGCATTATCCGTCAAACGTCCATTATTACACCCCTAGGGTGATTCCCCAGAACTCTAGTTTGAAAGATGATATAAATCAAAATGTAACTTTGAATGACTCTTCGCAGGCAGGGCATGAAATTTCTCTTGAACCCGGCCTTGGCCTTAGTCTAAGCCTACGTTCGCAAGCAGGGCATGATATCTCTACCTTAACCACCTTCGAAATTATTGTAAATTGATTTGCACAGGATGAACAAGCCACTTTCGCAGGTCGATCATCAACCCCAGATACCAATACTTTGGAACAAGATGGGCAAGCAACTCTCTCTTCAGCCCATTCTTTTCTAGTTTCTTCATGCTCAATGCGTGACACTGCGCCACATAATGTACAGGTCTTTTCGCCGAGACCTAGGGGTAGCAATCCATCGCAATTTGGACAATTAATTAGAGGGGGCGCTATTGTTGATTCAACTTCCAATGATTCTGGCGCATCGCCTATGCCATCATCACTCAATTTAACACCTCATTTCCTTGATTTACCAATTACTAGAATACCACTTGGAGTGAATGTGAATGGTAAATCTAGTTCTACACCCCACTCATCTGCAGCAGATTCTAACATCTTTTTTGCTGCTATTGCATCCCTAGCTGAACCTGGAATTTCTATCCAATGAACATTTGCTCCTTTTCTGATAAGTGAAGCAACCTCATCCGGGAAATCACCCAAATCTGGCTGAGATGTACTTTCCTTATCTTCAAGATTAATTGGACCCGTAAGTCGCCACCAACGTGCCCTACCCTGATCTCTATGATTCTCAACAATGCCTGCCTTTGTCAATTGTTGTAAATGATGATAAAGATGATATCTAGTTACATTCAGTGCCTCTTGAATTTGAACTGTTGATTTTTCTTCCACATCTTGTAATGTTTCAACTATACCCCTTCTCGTCTCGTGAGCCAAGGCTACTTGACGAGGGTCTCCACGAATCTTTGCCATTGCCATTCCTCCGGTTGTTACATTTCAATCTGTACTATGCTATAACAAGTTGCTTCAATTAACTACTTCCAATCATTACTGACTTAAGAGTCTTCCAAGAATCGATAAAATCTTCACCAAGTTGTTTGAATAAGGAACTCAACAAACCGAAACGGCTCATTCCTTGATCAGCTAACCAAATCCCATTTAGGAGAATTATCAAAGCGCTGGCTTCGTGTATAAAGACACCCAATGTTAGACTAGAATGCCATTGATCAACAACTGAAATAACTAACAAAATAGTAACCAAAAACGAAATTAGAAGATTAATTTGGACTATTTTTTTAGCTCTTCTTGAAAGTCTGATTAGACGTGAAAGGATTTGTGGGTCTTGGCTAGGTATCAATACATCAGCAGCCTCTAGATTAACGCTTTCACCACTTCCAACTGCTACCCCTACATCCGCAGAAGCCAGTGCCGCAGCATCGTTGAAGCCATCTCCAGCCATCATTGTGCAAAGCGCCTGACTACGCCTTTGCACCCATATCGCTTTCCCATCTGGATCTATTTCTCCACGGCAAAACTTGGATTCAATACCCAACACATCTCCCAAAGACTCTACTGCATTTTGAGAATCTCCTGAAAGTAATTCTACCGATACGCCCATATCTTTCAAATCTGATACTAGATTTGTCGCACCATTCCGTAAATCGTCATTATTGAATACGAATAAAGCGATTGCTGTTTTGCTTTTTGAAAGTAAGGATATACCAAATCCATTGTTACGAGCATCTTCAGCCGCTTTAGCAAGGGGTTTGGGAATTGTTACCCCTTCATCTAGTAACCAATTTTCAGTGCCGAACCTGACTTTTGACCTGCCAACTTTACCACTAACTCCAGCAACTTCGTCAGAAATTGAAAGTACCTTAGTAGGTATCGCGCCTTGACTATCAGCAGCCACTAAAATAGTAGCAGCATAGGGGTGATTACTACGTTGTTCTAATCCCGATGCTAAAGAAAGTGCATCTTCCATTCCTGTGCCGTCAGACAAAACTACTGAATCTAGGCAAGGTTGGCCACTTGTCAGAGTCCCAGTCTTATCTAAGAGAGCCAAATCGACTCTCGCAGTTCGTTCAAGCACGTCCCCGCCACGAGCGATGATACCGTAATGTGCAGCATTTGAAAGCGCAGCAGCGTGAGGGATTGGGGCGGCCAAAAGTAAAGCGCATGGACAAGCAACTACCCATAACAACAACATCATCATGACATCCCCTAACAAAATGCCTGCTAACCCACCTCCAATTATCACAGTGGGAACCCAAAATTTGGTGAAATTTTCTACAGATGATTGTAAGCGAGGTGGTTGGTCACGATAAGTATGAACTCTTTCAATTAATCCCGATAACTTGGTATCTTCTCCAACTGCTGAAACTTCTATGATTACTGGACCGCGGATTAAAACGAGGCCCGCTTCAACAAAATTGCCAATTTCTACTCTTATAGGGGTACTTTCTCCAGTCATTGGGGCTCTATCTATCTGCCCTAATCCTTCAACAATGAACCCATCAACTGGAATTAATTCCCCACTCCTAACTTCAACAATATCACCAATTTGAACTATATCAATTGGTACCTTAATAGGCTCAGGATGGGATGGGGAAAGAGATGAAATTGGTGATTGGCTTATGCTGAATGTAGTAGATGATACATCGAGTTTATTGGGTTCTTGAGAAGATATTACGCGCGCTTGTTGGGGCAAACGATCGAGCCCCCCTTGCATCGCATCTCTTGCTCTAAGTAGAGCAGATGATTCAAGATGCCCGCTTATTGATTCAAGTAAAACCACCATTAATGCTTCAGGCCAATGTTGAAGAATAGCTGCACCGATTACTGCCATTGTTGTCAAAATTTGGAACCCCAATACTCTATTCCGAATACTTGCAACGGCTTCTCTGAACATCCTAAAGCCACCAACAATAACACCTGAGAATCCTAATAGAGTAATTAGAGCAAGTGGAGCTGCTGCTGCTTGAAGAATCATAACCACTGGAAGAATAAATAGGGCAAGTGATGCTCCAATCAGGCGCTGATCAGATATCGATAAACCTGGAGCCACACCCTCAATTAGTTTAAGTTCAGTTCCAGTAATCCTCTCCAATGATAGTTTTAATTCATTACGCGAAAAGGCATCTAGGGATTCTGGGGTTTGTATAAGTATTTGAGAACCATTAAATTTAACATCAAGAATTCCTATTGTAGATTGGATTAATCTCTTGATGGCTTTTTTATCACATCTTTGTCTTTCCAATACTGATTCTAGTTTCACACCTTGAATCCTCATCCACGGCAGATCTGGCTCATATCCCAAACTACAGAGAACGTGATTTACTTTATACAAATCACCTTTACCCAAGTCAACGCTTACCCGTACAACACCTTCGGCATGAGAAATTCGAGAAGAAGTCACGCCCAAATTCTTGTTAATCGCCGAGGTGGCTTTCATTGCACAATCTGGGCAATCCATACCAGTTATTGGCCAGTCAAAATCATGAATCCCATCCGTGACAATTTCCGCCTCAAAGTACCCCTCATCAATTATTGGAGATTTGCTTTTTTGAGGTTTTTTTGAAGTAGAGGTATTTGCAATTACTGAGAGGGGGGATGTTTCTTCTTCATCGGCACAACAATCAGCAGTTGCGCATGCATCTTCAACTTCTTCTACAACGGATGTGTCCTTTGAATCATCCAGAAAGATGAATTCATTTGATTCATCATCCCTCTTGCGCATAATTTGACCTATTGCATAACCTGTTTGAATGTGACTGTCAAACGTGATTGCAATGAGGTTTTAATTTATCAATTGGAAAAACGATTTTTATATTGGAAAATTGAAAATATTCATTCATGATTTTACATTGACCGGATTAGTGGTGCAGGGGGCAGGATTCGAACCTGCGAAGCGCTAAGCAGTGGATCTTGAGCCCACCCCCTTTGACCACTCGGGTACCCCTGCGATACTATTGGCTATACGCTACCCTTTGTCATTCTTCCTCATACAATGACGGTGTTGAAGTAATCACTTCGGGAGGGGGGCCTGCCCATTCAGGCCAATTATCCAGGCCCCAAGGTGGTGGTGGAGGCGTTTCTTCTATTTCCTCTTCATCATCTTCATCCCAATCCTCCTCAACACGTTTTGAAATAGCAATTGCCATCACCATTACTGAAATGATTAAAATCAAAAATCCAAAGGCCATTGGAGTATTTATCGATGATAAAAAGGCCTCACCTGTGGTTTGTTCTCGCACTAAACCAACAGGTACACTAGTCAAATTATTAGGATTATTATTTAGTACGATATAAAGTTGTAAATCACCAGCACTCCATGCCTCTACATTGAATGTGAATAGCGCGTGCTGCTGCGGCAATAATGAGATGTTTGTCTCATTAATAGTGATGTATCGGCCCCCATCGCCACTAGATTGCCAAGTCCACAAACCTACATTCGTCACACCCATATCATTACCTTCATTGTAAACTCGGCCATTGATAGTAAAAATCGTGTCCAGTGTTGGTTGATATGGATTTACAGTCAAATCTGAAATAATAGGGTGGAAATAAATGACCCGCAGTTGTGGCATTCTTGGGTCATCTTCACTACCCACTCCAACGAATGAATGACCTGCTAAGTCTCTACCCTCTACCCACACTACCAAACTATCCCCGGGACTTAGTAACGTGTGATTAATATCGAAATCTATCCGAGTAGAATATGTCCAAATTCCATCAATATTCGTTGCTAACGGTAGTTCGGCAACACCATGCATATCTAGAATTTCTACCCCATGCCTTCGGAAGGACCAATGCAAATTTAATGAATTATGATCCATTCCACCAACTTCATGAATTTGAATTGTGACCAATTGCTGCGACATTTGATTAGAATTGATTGAACTCAAAGTAGCATTTGGAAAAGCAACTACTGGTGCGATGGAATCAATTACTAAATCTAGATTCATTGAACTAATTGGGACCGTCGAAACCCCTCCAGACAGCGTAGCAGTCACTTTTGCAACCCCATCATTCCAACGAAACTGTGGAACTTGCGTTGTTGTTGTGAATATATGACCCGCACTGAGTTCTACGTCCCAAATCTCTGGTTCGTTTTGGCTATCATCCATACTAATGGTAACAACCCATTCCCCATCCAGTGTTACATTTTCTTGATTAGCCATATGAATCAGCCGACCTGAGAAATTGAAGCGGTCATCAGGTTGCAAATAGAGTGTTTGCTCTACTAAACCAACACCCGGAGGGGTGAGATCAAATGCCTGATCAAGAACTAAACCAGCCCTACCATCTGTTGTCCAAGCAAGATGGTTCAAAGTGCCACCCCCTAGCTCCAATAATTGACCATGTTCAACAATAGAAATACTCGGTGCTTGTGGAGTCAAATTCCATGATTGAGGGGCATCCGCCCCTATACGAAATTGAATTGCCACATTGTACGAACCGCCTGCAAGTTCTGAGATCGTTACTCCAAGTGGAATTATTGGTGATGCTTCATTTACAGCAATTTCACCAGATAACGGAGTAATCCAAATATCACCAAGAGGGTCCCCGGTTGCGAGATTTACGGAAATGTTGTCAAGTGAGATGATTCCATTACCATCTGATAATGAGAACGAAATTTCATGTGTAGTCCCCACAAGCAGATTATCACCCCACCTATCTATTCGAATAGAGGGTAGTGAGAGTATTGTAGGGAGGTCCGCTTGCGTGGTGATCGTTGCCATATCATTATCTAAACCGGGTCCACCACCTTGCTCAACCGGATGGCCCGCTAAATCAGTCCCCGTCACATACAGAGATACCCTGCCCATCTCTCCATTTCCAATTAAATCGATTGCAGGGAAATCTACTCTTACAGTACCCTGTGCCTTCATAGGAGTAATTTGTCTAGAAATTGAGTATTCCCAATCATCAGCCTCAGAGTCGCCATCGACATCATCAATCCCTTCCCTCCAAACACGGAGTTCCAATGGCCCTCCAAACGATTCGGTTTCAGTGACTTCTACAGAAATTGGTAACAAACGATCTTCTGGCCAAACGTTTCCATCTGCTAATCTAACACCACTAGGGGTATGTACCATCAACGGAGATAGAATTGGTGGATTGGAATCTATCATCAAAGTCACTGGCGTTCTATCTTTTGTTTCATCTGTTGCACCATTTAGAGAAACGCCGCTAGGACCTGGCCTAAGTATCCATGATGTTAGGTTAATTTCACCACTGTTTTCATTGAGAGTTACTGTTGCATTCCAGTATCCATCTTCGCCACTCAAAGCTGCAACTTGGTAATCAGAAGATGCCCCCTCAATTTGAATTGTGACCAAGAAATTATCATTTGATGGCCGCATATTTGAATCTTCAAAACGGACCGTGCCCGATACTTTAACCAAAGAACCGGAGGCTATCTCAAATGGATAAGATGGAGATTGACGAGTAGAAAGAAGACGATTGTCAGCACCCCTGACTTCCCAAGAATCTATCTCCATGTCATTTTCAACCGCTTTGGAAACCGTTCCAATTCTGACATTATCAGCAGGTAAATGTTCCCCATTAATCCCCCATGATTCTGCTGAGATATCTATCCAGTCAACATCATCCCAGCCCCATTCAGTTTGTAATTCCCACTTAATTCGCCAGCCATTATCAATTTGCATAACTGAACTAGCTGTAGAATTTATTGAGATTTGGCCACCACCCCCATATTGGTAGAATACCCCCCCAGAATCTAGATTTTCTGCTTCAAAGGTGATCAAGAAACCTTCTTGGGTTAGGAGTGAAAGATTTGCGCGCACAAGTTCATCTGCTGAAAACAAATGTGTGTGCTCTGTAGTTATGATTGTCTTCCTATCAGGTAACCAAGTCTGGGGAACTGATACGACTTCATTGACGATTAGTGGTTCGTGCTCTACACCGCCCCACAAAGAGACACCACCTGCTTCAGCAGTCACCGTTACCGGGATTTCATGCATACCATTTACTGCTGATGTAGAATTCATTGACGAAGAAATTGTTTGGCCGAGATTAGATATGTTCTCCTTCAAAATATAATTGATTCCGTAAATTATAATCTGTGTTGGGCCAGTTGAATCTAAGGAAATTGGAACTTGTTTCCAATCTCTTGAATCATTAGGCCATTGATTGGCAGCCAAATTGTTGATTGATTGAATTACTCCTGAATTAAGAGGGACCATTAATCCAATATCATTGGGTAACGTTTGTTGATTCAGAAGTAATGAACCACCAATTGAAAGGTTTAGAATCACAGATTGTTGATTGGTTTGAACCCCAACCAGACCCCCTGTAACAATTGCCCCCTCTGGAATTAGAAGGTGCGCGGGGTTCTGATTATTAGATTGGATATCTACTGTTGCCGCCCTTGAATTGGAATTCATCAGAGAATCCTGCCAACCTAGTTGGCCACGCCCATCATTTCCTTCAGAAAATGCCCATTCTATTGAGCCATCATTTCCAACATCAACAGAGACATTCAGCCCTGGTTGTAATAATCTCCCTTTGACTTGGAGTGACTGTAGCCATGCTCCTGGTTGCAAGTTAATCTGAATTCTGTATGCAGTTAGTGGAGTGTTTCTCTGCACTGTTACGTTGCTCAATGCTCCACTGTAAAATGGGACATCCCTCTCGTCTAGAAGTGTAACGATGGTTCCCAAACCGTAACCAGAGATATCGAAGGAACGTATTGGATTGTTGCCATAAATAAGTGGCCCTAAAATTGAACTTGTGGATAAACTAGGGTTCGTCAAATTACCAGATGATTTATTCAACTCTAATGATGGAGATACCGTCCAACCGTTAGTTGCATCTCTAGCTGAAAAAATGCCAACTGCACCAAGATATAATCCGTGAATCGTGGGTGTTAGTTGAGGGATGTCTGTGCCCATTTCTAATTTTATTCTCATCTTAGAATCAAGCGCACCCGGTAATGGAATTACAGGGAAGCTTAGATTTTCCATCCCTGGTGCAACGGAACCATTTTCGTACAACAAAGTACAACGTATCCATGTCCCGTTTGGAACTGTTGCATCTACGTCGATTGCCCCCATACTACCCCTATTCGTGTCAATTGGATCGGATATCCAAGTACCATGCTCTTCAAACCAATCAACATAGAGACCTACGTCATCAAGATACCAACCGTCTGATTCCAAGAACTGATCTGTAAAGAATGAAAATCTAAGGCGAATACCTTGACCACTAAATTGGGTTACATCTGCTTGTTTGGTTTCCCATGATTTGTTAACACCCGTACCTCTTTGACCATTACATGTGGGTACTGAATTGCTGCCATCAAAAGCCCATAAATTGTATATCTCTGAGTATGGATTCATGGTTTGCCTAGAATCATAGAAATTTGGTTCATTAGCACCGTAAGGAATCCAATTGCGTCCGTCATCATTGGAAATGTACAGCACCCCCCCATCCCAATACTGCTCAGCACAAACAAATTGTTTGAAGGAAATTCTAGCATGACTATTTGCAGGAACGTTAAATGTTGGAGAGATTAGATGTGTCCAAGTGTCTGGACGATACAATCCCCCGAATTCAATTCCAGCATAATGCGAACCGTTCGCAGGAGCATCTGGGCCGTAATTCCATGTGTTATTATGTGAGCGGAATTCCCAACCTTCTCCCCTAATAGTATCTATTCTCCACCCTTCTGGTAAAAGTGGGGCATCTTCAAATGAATCTACTTGAAAACTCGGTCCATTGATTCCGTAAAAAGGTAAATATTGCCACTCGTCATATCCATTCCCAATACTTCCATGGTATGCATTGCCATCATTAATATCTGAGAAATTTAGGTTTAGGTGAGTTGTCTGATTACCAGCTGTTCCAGAAGTCACGATTACATCATCTATGAACAACCCTTCAGGTGGGTTCATCGTTAATCCGCCATAACCAGTTCCGGGAAAATTGTCGGTCTCAATATTTACCCTCAAGAATACTGATGAGTTCCCTGCTAGTGTTTGAGGAAGTGGATGAGAGAGGTGTCTCCAACCATTTGAATCATCTACATATCTCACCCCACCGATAACAACTCCGAATCCAGGCATATCTGCAGAGAATGAATTCCAAGTGAAATTATTGATAGACCATTCCCATCGGAAATTGTCATAAATGTCCCCTTCCATGTCAAAATCTGCAGCATAATCTAACATTATTGGACCACTTGCATTTGAAAGATTAACTTCGAATGAAAGAAATGAAGAGGAGCCATCAAAATAAGGGCCGGTCAAATTACCATGAAACCATGCACCTGCATCAGCACCAGAATTTGTTAGATTTAGATTATCTATAAACCAACCAGGGCGCTGTACCGTTGAGTTCAAATCAGTCCAAGCAACAAAACGGAAGCGAACTGTACTAGCATTTGCAATTCCTGGATAATTGTCGAGATGGAAAACTGCCTGTTGCCAGCCTGTTGCATTGGGTGAAGCCCACACTTCAAAATTTGAGCCCCCACTGCCATTGGGTGATGGGGCCGCTGAATTTATTCGATTGTTGTATCCTCCTTCTGGAGTGATGTAACTCCATGATTGGCCTCCATCAGTACTCATCTCAACCCAAACCCCATCAGCATTACCTGAACCAATTGAAGGAGTATACATGTGATGCCAATGTGAAAATGTTAGATTGAAACCGTTAATGACTGGTGGAACGTAAAAATCTGGTGAATCTATCCAAGTGTGGACTCCATTGGGCAATGACTGATCTGCCATTGTGGCAATTATGTAGCGGCCGGTTACAGCACCAATAGGGATTAAACCCCCGCTAGATTCTCTTGCAGAACCATTCAATTGACCAGGGATTCCGAGCATATCACTTACTTCCCAGACCCCTGGCGTACCCCCTGTGGTCCAATCTTGCAAAGTACGTGTTAGAGATTCAAAATCATTGATTCTACCTACTGAATGATTCGAATCTAAACTCAATGCACCATCAAAAAATTCAGTTGTTGTAGAATTCCATAAACCCCAACTAAAATTCAGTTTGCCTTGTGCCCCTTCTTCCCAAACAATACCAGTACCTAAATCTGAATTACTTGCTTCACCAACTTCAAGCCAAGCATCCAAAATTGTTTCACCCTCTGGTATTGAAAAACCTGTTATTGTAGTATTCCCCCCATTACCACCCAGGTCTGCTACGATTGGCCCTGACCAATTAGATAGAGTAGATGAAGCAAAAGGTGTCATAGGTGTTAGAATGAAAATTAAGACGATGAAAAATGAGCGCCTCGACATCGAATTACGCAACATAGGTCTGCCTCCGCACAATCCTGTGTGCCCTTTCTTGGTTTGAATGCTATCCAACAACGGGCGAACTATTCGTCATAAACAAAGAATCGAAGTGAAGCATTCTTAGGATGTCCATTAGCAGGGGGGTTCCGGGCGACCTAAATGGAGAGTGAGGCGGGTGATATCACGCGGGTTAGTGCTGCACAATTGCAAGCCATTGAAAACCAACTTTTCAGTTTAGTTAGGCAACAAGCAAAGCGCAATCACCCAATTGAATTGCCACGCCCAGACTTTTGGACTCAAGTCTCAGTCCTACTTACCAGCATAGATACTGAACTTGCTGAAATTGGGAAAAATGAAGGTTGGAGTGTTAAGGCGGTCAATCTAAGCAGAAGACAAGGAAATGTCAGAAGAGCTGTTGCAGATCTCACACAACATCGACTAACATCATTTGTTAGGCACGCTTCAGCAGATAATCTGACTTTGGCACCTCTAGGTGATGCTCTAGGTGAAACAAAAAAGAATCTTGCACCACTTGATTGGCAGAGACATGATGTCTCGGAAAGAGCTTTTTACGAAGGATTGAATGAATTGATTGAGAAATATAAGCACCAAGTTTCATGGAATGTATTGCAGCAAGGACTTCTTGCAGAAGTAGAGAATACTCCTACAGTTAAGCCAGGAACTACTCAATTGGACTCATTTGTGGAACAAGATGGGGGTCTAACTGGACAAGGGCCACCTAAAATTAAGGTTGAAGAATCCGAGAAGCCCCCGTATGACGATCCTGATGAAGATGAAGAAGATAGGATTGCTAGAATGAGCGCCTACCCTACATCAGGAATGTTGGCAAATGATCTTCCTTCCAATTCAGCGAGTGAAAGTACAACTACTTCTAGTGAAGAAAATGATGAACAAACTCAGAACAAGGATTTGATTCGAATCAAAATATTACAAGATCTCCCTGAGCCAATTATTGATGCTGAAGGAAATGAATTGGAATTGATGTCAGGAGATATTGAATTCTGCGATTCAGACTATGCTTCTGGACTAATTGCTGCAGGATTAGCAGAAAAGGCAAGCCTCTGATTGAAAACAATCAATCATTAAGATTTGATTCTAAGTTACATTTCGTAATGTAATTTCAATCGTTACTGTATCAGGTATTTCCAACCCATGTACGACTCTTTGTAGCACAGCTTCGTCCTTAGCAGAATTAATCTCCAACTCAATTAGGCGCTTGTGTACTCTCATCTCCCAGTGGTCCCAAGTTTCACAACCCTCACCATCTGGACTTTTTCGGCACGGAACTACAAGACGTCGTGTAGGTAGAGGGATTGGACCCCTCATCGATACACCAGTCTGTTCTGAAATATTCTTAATTCCACTACAGAGTGAGTCAACATGCTCGTGATTTAGCCCTGTGACTTTGATAGCAGTGATGCTTGCCATGAGGATACCCAACCTGAATTGTTATCCTTTGCTATTTGCAATCACTTCTTCTCAATCTTCATGCACACGCCGGCGGCCACGGTCTTACCCATGTCACGGATAGCGAATCGAGATAGTTCAGGGAACGTATCTGCCTGCTCAATCGCCATTGGCTTAGTTGGTGCAAAGCGAACTAGACATGCATCTCCGGTTACTAGGAAGTCAGGGTTAGCTGTCTTCTCACCTTTGGCTGTCTTCTCTAGCAACTCAGCAAAACGAACTGCAACTTGAGCTGTATGTGCGTGGAATACTGGTGTGTATCCAGCACCAATCGCCTTTGGAATATCCATCAATTGAATTTGACCAATGAAGGTCTCGTCGTGACGAACATACATTGGAGGGTTGTCGGTGTAACCGGCAACGGCACCACGGCGAATATCAGTAGCTGATAGCCCACGAACGTTGAATCCAACGTTGTCACCTGGCTCTGCACGATCTACAACAGTGTGGTGCATCTCGATTGACTTAACTTCAGCAGACTCCTCGCTCGGATTGAACTGAACTGTCTTTCCTGAGTGTAGAATTCCAGTCTCAACCTTACCGACTGGAACTGTACCAATTCCGCCAATCTTGTATACGTCCTGAATAGGCAATCGTAGTGGTTTATCAACTGGCTTTGGAGGCATCTGAACTGCATCAATTGCTTCAAAGAGGGTCTTTCCACTATACCAAGACATGTTTTCAGTCTTGTTGAAGATGTTGTCTCCAGCAAGAGAACTGCCTGCAATGAAGGTAACCTTTGAAGGGTCAAATCCTGCCATCTTAAGCAAGTTACTTACTTCCTCAACAACCTCGTTGTAGCGCTTTTCTGAGTAATCTACACCAGAAATATCCATCTTATTGACATTAACGATTAGTTCCTTAACACCCAATACACGAGCTAGGAAAGTGTGCTCCTTAGTCTGAGCATTTACACCATCGTTAGCTGCGACACAAAGAACTGCTGCGTCTGCTTGGCTAGTACCTGTAATCATGTTCTTGACGAAATCTCGGTGACCTGGCGCATCAATGACGGTGAAGTAATAGTTAGGAGTGTAGAACTCCTTGTGAGCAACATCGATAGTAATTCCACGTTCTCTCTCTTCCTTCAATCCATCCATTACGTAGGCGAATCCGAATCCTGCCTTTCCTCTCTCAGCTGCTTCCTTCTCGAACTTCTCAATTACGTGAGGTTCGATGTGTCCGCTGTCTAGCATTAAACGACCTACTGTGGTCGATTTGCCGTGGTCTACGTGACCTACGAACACGATATTCAGGTGCGGCTTACTCTTATCTTCCCATTGTGAACTCATGGTTATACACTCCTTTGAGTGACTCGGCGAACGACCCCCCCTATTTGAACTACACGCCACCTAACGACCGTAAAAAGAGGTGTGAAAACGCATAACTGAAAGCCAAATCGCCTCATTTATACTTGAGTACAATCTGTAATTCAAGTATTTCTGCGTTGTGTTGTTCAGTATTGAAAACCTGTACCATCCATTGGCCATCCAAATAGGTGCGGAAATCCCCTGTGCCTGAAGTCATTGTAACACAGTAGTTGTCATCTGAACAATCTGAGTCGGTTTGTTGCTCATCTGAATTAGCACTGCTGTTACGTACCTCCTCGTCAGTTTGATTGTAGAAATATAGATCCATCCTGTTATCAAGTGGAATACCAAACCCAGCACCGGGGTCCTCTTTAGGATAGACAAGCCTCGCTTTGAATTGGTTCAACTTGAGCGAATTATCGAGATCATAAATTAGCGGTGCAGTGAATTCTTCCCGGGGATTGTCTGCTGAATTATTGCGACCAATCTCAATATCACTCCATTTTGCTCGAGCGTTTACATACACCCATGTATCCTCAGAAGATGTTAATCCTTGATCATCAGTTACAGTCAATTGAATCTTCCATTCACCAGGAGATACATCCCATTGGTAAGTCTCCCCAGTTGCATCAACATCGTTTGTCTTGTCACCGTCACCATCTTCGTCTACGTTGATATTTAGATCCCATTTCCAACTGACTATCCAAGATTCTGCGCTTCCTGATTCGCTCTCGGTAGCATCTAGTGAAACAGTAGTTGATGGGTCCCAATCTCTTTCAGATTCATCCATCGCATCATCACAAATCCAAACGAGAATGTAAGTCCCTGAAGCTGGTGGCGGGTTGTCATCACAATCATCAGCCTTAGACGTGGCTATGGCCGCTGTAGGCTCTGCAGCATCTTCTGAAAATATCTTCAGAGTCTGTTCTTTTTTGGTCTCAAACTCGCCATCTGATACTGAAAGAACTACTGTGAAATCACCATCAGTATTGTATGTGTGTGAAGTTGTAAGTCCCGAGGCAGTGTTGGTATCTCCGAAATTCCAAGAATAGGTTAGAGAATCACCTTCTGCGTCCGATGAACCTGTCGCATCAAAGTGAAGCAACATACCTACTTTGAGAGTGCCACTTTCCTGTATTGAAAAGGTCGCAGTAGGTGCAGAATTTGAGTTAAATGTCTCTAGGCAGCCTGGTGAAATTAGCACGAAAACAAGTAGCATCACAAGAGCCGAGGGGCGCGTAATCAGTCTCTTCATGTCCTACGACCACACATCGGTCTGTCATCAACCATTCGGCTAATTGGAAGGAAAGAATTGGTTTCTTTCGCCCGAAAATTATCAGAAAGAGAAGAGAGTCGCCTGCCGATTTCCTTTGATGAGATCATCAGCTGACCAACCGAATGCTTCTGTAATTCTACCTAATGCTGTGGCTAATCTTTTGATATAGAATTCTGGATCATAATCTGTTTGAACTTCTCCAGTTTCATCTTCTAGCCATGCTGTAATTCCCATCGGACTTTTACTTGCATCAGTAACCAACCAGCCAACCTTCATTCCGGGAGTGAAAGCCAAACCAGCTGCTATTCGTTGCTTAGCCGCCCTAACATTAACCAATCTATCTGGGTTAGCATATACCGAAGTAAAATCAATTTCACCATTATTACCTACCTTACCTTTGCACGATTTACTGATTACAAGATCCCTCGGACTTACATCTCCATTCCTGACTCTCTTGATTAAATCAATACAATGTTGCACTGCTTGGTCAGATTCACCACCAAGAATCATCTCAAAAAGTTGGGTCATAACATCGGTTAGTATGGTGAAAGAATCTGTTCTGCGCACCTCATAACCACGAATGAGTAATTTGGATTCTGGCCAAACCATCTGCCCAACATATCTTTTCTTTGCTCCATGGCTGAAAAATGATGAAAGTCCTGTTTCAAATTCAAGTTCAGCACCTTCTTTTGTGAAACGTTCAGCAATCTCTTGTCCGAATTTAACTAAGTCGTTAACTACTTCGTTCCAAGATTCCAAATCATCACCTTCCGTTGGCTCTTTGTCAGGCACCCCTTCCTTCACAGGCGCTTGAACAAAGACACTGTCAGTATCACTATACACTACGTGATGGTTTTCCTCTTCGAGTTGTTTAATGATGCTCTTAATGTTAGAACGTGCCCAGGCTGTAATTGATGAACCAAGGTCTTCATGAGTAAAACGATAAAATTTGGAAGCGAATACGCCATAGAAAGAATTCATCAGAATCTTCACCGCAAATTGCATTTCATAATGAAATTGTTCTGATGCGACATCACCTGATTCTTGAGCCTCTTTGAGAGCCGATTTATGGTGCGTCCTCAAATCCATTAAATCCTCTAACAAACGTGGAACTAAACCACGTCGTGTTTCTGCTGGAAGATACTTAGCACCATGAGGCGACTCGTGGAAACCGTCTTTTGGAACCTCGTCAGGTCTTGCCTTCTCATCTATTCTAGTTGTATAACATATGTTATTGGAAATCATAATTGCAGGATACATGGATTTGAAATCTAATACAGCAATCCAACGATGTACTCCTGCTTCCACCTCATGCACATATCCACCAACAATTTGGTCTCCACCACCGCCCCTATTAGTTCTTGGAACTGCAACATTCTCCCTATCCGCAAGTCGAATTACAAGACTATCAATCCACTGAGAAGTTGTTCCAGAAATTGCAATCTCCAGAGGCACCGCTGCTACCGAAGCCAAAGCCTCCTTACGTTTAACTGCTGAAATCTTTTTCAATATTCTAAGTGGAAGAATTGTATCTTGAACACAATATTTCATTACTACATCTGGACGTTCTGCCCATTCTTTGTCCATCTTTGAAGCATCGACATCCATCTTGTGTAAATCCTCATCATCTGGCCAAAGTAGTCTGCACACATACTTCAGCGTCTCACGCTTTGGGCGTAACACCATTCTTGCTTGCCACCAAGCATCTAGAACACAGCGACCATAGATGCGCCAAGTTCTGCGATTTGTCTCTCTGCCAGGAATTAATCTATCTCCTTCAGATTCGATGATTGGAACTCTACCCCATCCAAACATATCAGCTGAAGCCGAAAAATCTCCTCTTTTGGCAAGCGCTCTAGCACGCATTTGTATTCTTGGTAAATCGAAGTTGTCAATATTGTATCCAGTAATTATGTCGGGATCTTTTTCTCTAACCAACCGAGAAATCCCTGAGAGAATGTCTGTTTCACTTCCTTTGAACTCGTAAATCTCTTCCCGCTCACCTTGTTGAATTACTACTGCAGCACAGAGAATTGTCTCTTCGACAATAGATGTCTCAAGATCAAATGACATCATTACAAATGGAGTTGGAAATGGTTCGCTTCTCTCAATATTAGAATAATCGCAAGTCACTATCAAATCAACCGGATACAGGCCAGAGCCACCTGCGGTTTTGATTCTCTGAGCCGCATCCATCCGGGATGATTCTCCTTTGTACGACTCTGGTAATTCTGCAAGCAATTCGGATGGCGCACCTTCTCCCGCCCACAATACTTCACAATCACTACTGATATGTGGGCCAATGTCATTGTCCAAGAAAAGACGATTTACAAATGGGATATCGGCATTAGTTAGTTCCCAATCCTTCTCCAATTTATTCCGTATTTGATGACTGGTTCCTGTCATCATCCACGGCCTCTTAATTTCAACCTTCCAATGAGGTTTTACTCCAAGGCGAGACCACTTGTCAACTGGTTCGTGAATCTTTGTTACTCCCTTAATTGAACTGACTTGTTTTAGTAATGATTGCGCGTCTTGATTACCATTCGGCCTACCTGGTTGGCTAATCTCAAACCAAGGCTTCATTCCTGATACAATGATTAGGACTGAATGACCCTCTCTCGCCCTGCACCACAACTCAATTACGGTATCGGAACGAGTTGGCGAGTCCATGATATACGAGGCTTGAACAACGCAACTCTGGACATTTGTTGTTGTCATTCGTTTCACCTCACTGCGGCCGTGTCCAATCAACCCTCGCAATGCGGGAAGGGGTAACGGTTGATAACCGAGGCCTCCTCTTGCGGGTTGACTGGACTAGCACGGTTCCGAGGGGGTGAGAGAAAATGAGTGAGGATGTGTCAATTGATTGGGACTCCCTGACCTTCAGTTTTACACCAACCGACATGATGTATCGGGCAACCTGTAAACTAGGAGAAGAATGGCAGCCTGGGGAAATGATCCCTTACGGAGACATCACTATTTCGCCAGCTGCAGGAGTTCTAAATTACGGACAGGGATTATTTGAGGGAATGAAAGCTCAGAGAAGTGTTAACGGCGGAATTGTTCTATTCAGGCCTGAAAGAAATGCCATGAGGATGACTGATGGTGCCCGAAGGCTTGGTATGCCGGAAGTGCCAGTTGAAATGTTTCTAGATGCCGTTAATCAAGTAGTTGCGGCAAACGCTCGATGGGTCCCCCCAACTGGAAAGGGCGCTCTATACGTAAGACCAGTGCTCTGGGGTACTGGCGCCATTCTTGGTGTTGCTCCAGCACCAGAATATGTATTCATGGTCTATGTTTGTCCTGTTGGGCCGTACTTCAAAGGGGGAATGCATCCTATTGCCCTCAAAGTCTCAGATGATCATCACCGTGCGGCGCCTGGCGGTTCAGGAGCAGTGAAGGCTATCGGGAACTATGCACCTGGAATGATGCCTAGCAAGAATGCAAAGAAGGATGGTTTCGCTGAAATTATTTATCTTGATTCGACGGAACATCGCTACATCGAAGAAGTAGGTGCTGCAAATTTCTTTTGTGTCAAAGATGGCGTCATATATACTCCGGAATTAACCGGAACAATACTACCAGGTATTACCCGAGCGAGCATCATAGAATTAGCTCGTAATAGAGGATATGACGTGATTGAAGAAAAGGTGGATATCAAATTCGTGCTTGAGGCTGACGAGTGTTTCTGTGCTGGTACTGCTGCAGTAATTTCACCAATTGGAGCAATATGTCAAGGAGATATATGCACTAGTTATTGCAATAACCAAGTTGGACCAGTAACTCAGGAATTATATGACTCACTAACCTCAATTCAAACTCAAGCATCAACAGATGAATTTGGTTGGATAAAGGCCGTCCCGGTGCCTGAAATTACAGTTGAATGAAGTTGTATCAATCTTCTGAATCGAATCTATCAAGGGTTGTACTCATAGCAGAAAGTTCATCTCGAATACGATCCTTGTCTTTGGAACTCAGAGATGTATCTGCAAGTTTCTTTTCCAAATTTTCAACGCTAGACTTCAGCGTGTCTCTTTCCTCAAGATAGAAATCCTCATCCTTAGACATCTGAGCACGTGCTTTCTTCTGACTAGCTCGCTTACGTTTCTTAGATGTTTCAGAACGATTTGCTGGTGACTCCTGAAGTTCTACTGAAGTAGGGAACGGAATTTCAATTCCTTCCTCATCAAACCGCTCAAAAACTCTCTGAAGAATCCAATCACGAGCGGGCCACTGGTCTGCATAATTATCAATCCATGCAAAAATTCTGAAAATTATTGAATACTGTCCAAGATCATTCATCAAAACCCGTGGGCTAGGATTATCCACTGTGTAGGGGCATTCCTTAGCCACATCAACAAGTACCTGTTTCACATGTGGAGGTTCTTCTCCATAAGAAACCCCTACGTCTATGAGAAGATTGATTCTACGTGGTTGCCCATCGCCACCACCTCGTGCCATGTTACGAATCTTATTCTGAACCAATGTGTTGTTAGGAATTACAACCAATTCTTCAGAATGAGTAAGAATCTTTGTTGATAGGATACCTGTCGATACTACTCTACCCTCAGTACCATCAACCTCAATACGATCACCTACATCGAACGGGCTATCCATGGCTAACATAAATGAGTTGAGAATATTACCAATCGTATGCTGTAGTGAGAGACCGATTATTAATGAAAATAGAGCGAAGGATGCTGCAATACCAGCCATCTCAATTTCAAGACCAATTAGAATGGAGTAAATACCTACGAACCACACAATCATTCTCGCAAAGATGCTAATGAAGTGATTTCCGCCAGTGACTGATACCCCTTGATTATCTGATTTTATCCAAGTCATTAATGGAGGAGTAATTACCTTAATCGAACTACTTAACATACTAGTGAATATTAGAATAAATACGGAATTTATGAAAGGAAATATTGAATCAAGAAGTTCTGGGGAAAGCCAAGCTAGAGAGACGTTGAAACAAATTACGAGAATGAATAACATCGACCGTGGTTCTAAAGCGCTATACAGATCGTTATCCCAACCAATCTCAGTATCATTAACAAAATCACTTAATTTCTTGAACAGAAAATATTTGATGATGGCTAGGAACATCAAGCTAGTTCCAACACAGAAGCCTATTTTCCCTAATGTTGGTAATGTTTCAAGCCAATCAATGAATTGTGTTATCTCTTCAGGTATTTCCATTTATTTCACCTCAATTTTTCAATAATTCTCGAGCTTGATCGAAAACCTTCTCTCTAGACAGACGCCCAGGGAAATATCCAATCGCTTCGTCAATCTGATTTTCTATTTCTGGAGTAACTTTCGATAATTGCTTCAACGTGAAAATTCCAGCATCGTTCAACTTACCTTGTAAGACTGGGCCGATTCCTTTGATCTTCGTGAGGTCATCTTTTTCCGAGGCGGTTGCGGTCCCTATGGTATCAAAATCAACCTTATTGGCAGCGGCGGCATTTAATGCATTAATTTCAGCTTCCTTAGCAGCCAATTGTGCATCTAACTCAGCTAATTTGGCCTTCTTCTCTGAGATGGTTGCATCTTCATCTGATCCATAAATCTCATTATATTCCTCTTCCTTATTTTTGACTGATTGTTTTTTCAATTCATCATCTTCATCATCAAAAGCATCGTCGATTTCAAAGACCACAAATTGTTCATCTCGCTCATCGTCGCTACGACGATATAGAAGAGCGAATATCAAAAGAAGCATTAACAGAAGAATACAGCAACTCCAAATGCTGAATATATTGAGATTCTCTGAATTCTCAATTATATCTTCTTCATTTTCTCCGTCACCACTTATTTCGGCTTTTGGATCTAGGATATCGCAAACTCCGTTGTCATCATCATCAACAGGAACATCTTCCGAATCTAATGGATCTGTGCTACATTCAATTTCGGATGTGTCATTCCATCCATCATCATCGTCATCCTCATCTGCGATTAGTGGTCCATCGTAATTTGAGTAAAGGATCGTGTCCGGATCCCCGTCTCCATCAGTATCTGTATCTGCACCATCATCCAATGGGAATGCATCATCGACATCTAGAGTTCCATCGTTATCATCATCGTCGTCAGCTTGTGGTGGGCCGGTCCAACCATCGTTTTCATCGGGTAAGCCGTCGCCATCGGTGTCGATGGGCGCATTGGGGTCGAGGGGGTATGGATCAGGCCCTGCGTAGCACAGACCTTCGAATGCAATAGGACCGTCACAGAAACCATCGTCATCCGTATCCGGGTCCCAAGGGTCGGTACCCATCAGAGAAGTGTTCGTTTCATCGTCATTGGTTACACCATCGTCGTCCCAATCATCATCATTGACATCACACAGTCCATCGTCATTCAAATCCGCAGGAACGTCAAGTTCGTCTTTTGAATCGGTCAAACAATCAGATTCCAGAGTATCGTTCCAACCATCGTTGTCGTCGTCATCGTCCTCTACCAATGGTGGAACGCTGGTTGAATTGCCGGCCACTTCGTCAGGGTATCCATCATCATCGGTGTCCAACCATGCTGAAGGGTCCAACGGGAAATCATCCGGTCCAGCTATACAATTGCTGGTAATCGGAGAAATCGGGCCATCACAAACCCCGTCACCATCGGTATCGGGATTGTCAGGTAACGTTCCCTCAGTCGTGGCGTTACCTGTCTCGTTGGCATTGTCGATTCCATCACCATCCATATCATCGTCATCACCATCACAGATGGCATCACCGTCCATGTCATTGGGATGCGAAGAGGCGTTCAATGGATCTGAACCGCAAGCAAGCTCTGACACATCTGGATAGCCATCGTTGTCATCATCCTCGTCCTCCATTGGAGGCCCAGTCCAACCATCGTTTTCGTCGGGCAAGCCATCGCCATCGGTGTCGAGGGGAGCATTGGAATCGAGTGGATATGGGTCTGGACCTGCATAACATGTGACACCATTGGTGCCGTTGATGATTGCAATCGGACCATCACAGAACCCATCGCCATCCGTATCGGGATTTGTTGTACTGGTATTGAGCCCGGATTCCGTGGTATCGTTCAGACCATCATTGTCATCATCTGTATCCTCAATCAGTTCCCCATCCAACGGATAATCAATTGGTAACTCATTAGGCAAACCATCGCCATCTGAATCATCAAGAATTTCGATGGTGAATTGCCATGAGTAATTGGGGGCACCATTGCTAAGATTCCCATAGACTGTGAAAGTAGTATTCGCCAGCGGTGAAGTAGCTGTGCCCGACAATTCACCTGTCGAGCTGTCAAACACCAAACCTGCGGGTAATTCTGGTGATATGGTGTAGGTCATGTTGGGAAATGTGAGGTAGGGTTCAACAGTTTCAATGGCGATGTCAATGACACAGCCTACGTTGGTGGGCGGGTCGCGGTCAGGGCCTGCTGTACAGACGGGTAGGACATCGTTTGGTCCATCACAAATCCCATCGCCATCCGTATCGGGATTGAGCGGGTCGGTTCCCGTATCATTCGTACCACTATAGGTTCCAGTGTTGGTCTCGACAACGTCAGCATAGCCATCGTTGTCATCATCGAGATCTTCGACCAATCCAGGCGTGGGGCCCGTGGTGTCGTAATCCATAGGCAAGGAGTCTGGGTCACCATCGCCATCGGTGTCTTCAAGCACCATCAAAGACACTTCGAAGGTGGTGAAATTTCCACTGCTGTGAGTGGCCAAAATCGTGTATATGGTTTCGACCATGACTTGGGTGGGTGTACCACTAATAGTGCCATCCACTTGATTGATGGTCACGTTGGTTGGAAGAGATGGAGAGATGCTCCAGATGACCGAGGCATTAGAAATGCCACCGCCACCTCCAGAAGTACCACTTGAACCACCACTCCCGGTGAATGTTAGATTCGCGGGGTCATGTACCCATAGTTCCCCATCCCACTTATTTTGGCTGACTTTTTTGGAGGCTGAGAAATAGAGTTGGTTGCCTACGGCCGCGAAACCGGAGGGAGTACTAGATATTCCAGCCGAGTATGTGTTAATATCTGCTACCATCCAACATGCGCCATTGATAGTATCCAACGCCCATAACTCGCTTCCATGGATGCCGTCATCACCCTGGAAAAAGATGCGGTCACCCATTGCAAATGGCTGGAAGAAGCCTCCATCCCCACCGTTAACAGATGAATTTGGATTAACGTCACAAACCTGCCATGCAGTATCGTTTGTGACATCATAGGCCCATGGTTCTCGGCCGCTTTGATTGTCTTCTGCTTCAAAGTAAATTGTAGAACCCATGGAGACGTAGTAGAGAGGGCTGCCCGTGGGATTATTATTCGAAGGAGAAATGTCCTCGACCAACCAAGTGGAACCGTTCGTGGTTTCGTGTGCAAACAGTTCATTGGATACGCGCGTTTGATTGATTTCGATAACCCCCGTGAAGAATATCCGCGTACCGATGGATGTCATGGAATTACTAGAAGAGAATCCAGAGCAACCAGGGGTGCAAAGGTTGGAAGTCATCCATGCTGTTTCGTTGGTCGTATCATAGGCCCACAGTTCATTGTATACTAGAGGCGACCCCCAGCCGCCCTCGGTATCGCCGTTGTTGGCGCCGAAGTACAGTTGCGAGCCCATCACAATAATAGGATCCTGTCCCTCCT
>CAYNXD010000053.1:0-34845 GCA_964401115.1 uncultured Candidatus Poseidoniales archaeon
GTCCGAATCTCTTTGTTCGTCTGAACATCCGCTTATATCGACAGTTTCTAGATCAGTTGTACTTGGACAAAGGTCTTGTGCATCGTTAACACCGTCTCCATCAGTATCTTTCTGACTTGGGCTGCATCCATCTGCATCTACCAGATGCCCCTCGAACCCAGGGGTATTGGGGCATAGATCCAATGCATTCGAAATTCCATCGTAGTCATCGTCTCTTTGTTCGTAAGCGCAACCCCATAAGTCAATATTTTCTGCACCATAAGGAGTATCTGGACATTGGTCATCATCATTTTCTACAAAGTCGTGGTCTGCTTCCCATGCGAATCTCTTGAGCTCTCTCAATTCTGAAAGTTCTGAACTGGTGTGATACCAGACTTCTTCCCATCCATCATCGCTCACCATTAGTTTTGGATAAAGTCCAGCAGTGGCATCATCAATGACAGTCAGAGTTTCCCAACCAGTCCTAGTTGGGGAAGCAATTTGCAAAGCACCTTTTCCACTGTCATACCAAGTTGAATGAATTAGACCAGCTGAATCTTCTACTACCGACATATATGAGACAAGGGTGTCACTTCTTTGGTCGAGAATATGGTAATCGAAAGACGACCCATTCCATTCAGCAACTTGCACTGTACATTCTTGGGGTGCATCACAAGTGGTATCACTTGCACTATCTCGTCCGCGGAAGTAATTAATCAGCAAGCGGCCATCATCAGTGACATCTGTATCTAACCGATAAAATCCTACCACTCCGCTAGTAGTTACATTATGTATATCCCAATCTGAACCATTTTCAATTGCTAGTCGAATCATAACGGGATTACTACTGTAATAAGATACGTGTGCTACATCATTGACATAGTTTACACTAGCGTAAGTTCCATTTGCCTGAATGGTATCTTCAATCCAACTACCTCCAGATTCTCTGGCTACCTTCAATACTGAATAGGCCCCAGAGTTATCTGTATAAGATACGATTCTGTTTCCTGTTGAATCAACCGCAACATCTGTGTACCATCCTGTTGAGTTATCATTGGCAACAACCTCAACTGACCAATCACTACCTGTTTTCGTAGCAATCTTCGCGGCAGTTTCAATTACTCCACCTATTTGATTGACCGAAGTTTTTGCGTGGAATGCAACACTTTCGGTTCCATCAGGTGCAATTGCTAAAGAGGCATATCTTCCGGTTTCTCCTCCTTGATCTAATATTTCTGATGCGCCCCAAGTACCATCAGAATTTTGTTTTCGATAAATTAGATTGCAATCATTCGTCATGTTACTAGGGTTCCTGTCACAAGAACTCTCATCGTTTGAGTATCCCTTGAAGTGTACTAGTCGAAGTAGGGCATCATCACCCTTTGCTACATCGACATATGCAAAATCATCGTCCCCACTAGTGGTCAGAATTTGCTTTTCGTAATGACAACCTGTATCATCAATTACTCTACCAGCTGGTGTGTTCATACATCTGTCTTGAGCGTCAGCAATACCATCACCGTCAGCATCTGCTGCAGGGGTTGCAATAATCAAATCATCATCATCATTGTCATAGTAAGAAAACACCTCACCACCGCTTTGATCGATTGCAATATCGGCGTATGAGCCAACACTTCCTAGGCTAGCAATTTTCTTTGATTCCCATGAAGTGGCTTGCTGCCTAAGCAATACTAAATCATAGTTTGAAGAGTCGTAGTAAGCTATGTGTAAATCACCAACCGAATCACTTTCAATTCTTACATAATCACCTAGATTTTCAGTACCATTTGCAATCATACTGTGGCTCCAACTATTGCCATTTTTTACTGCTAATCGGACACTATCCCAACCTGAAGTATTTTGATATACTACAAACTCATTTCCATTAGAATCGATTTCCAATTCTAACCACCATGCAGGGTAGTAGTATCGTCCGGTTTCATTTATGTCAATATCATTAATTCCCCATCCGCCACCATCGAAAGCCGCATATCGCAAAGAAAATGTGTACCATGCATTGATTATCGTTCCAGTTACAGGGTCGCTGATAGTGTTAACGAGAGCACAAGTATAAGCTACTCTAGGTCTCCCATTGTCTCCGATTTTGAGACTACTAAATTGTCCAATATCTGAATAATCATCGTAATCCCCATCTTCACCAAGTCCATTATCGATTGTCCCATAAGCCCATGACTGATCACTGCTATCCCAATTTGCAAATGAGAGATTATATTCTCCATCATTATTTACAGTATAGAAAGAGAACCATTCAGAATCAGAATCATCAATAGCAAATCCTATCCTACCTTCTCCAGCGTACGGATTTTCATCCCCTGTATTTTCTCCAGGTGCTACAGTATTGGTACTCCATGAACTGCCATCATATCGTGAAATTCTGAGTACTGCGTTAGTGATGTCAAAGGATGCAATTCTAGGGTCTCCATTAGAATCAATGTCAATCTCAGCATATTTCCCAATATCTCCGAAAGTGTAAACATCATCAACCTGCCAAGACCAACCATTCCAATGAGCTGCTTTCAAATCACGTCCTGCTGCCGAGTAAAAAGCAACCCAAACAGTTCCATCATCAGCAATATCTGCAGAGGTCCATTGTCCAGTATCCCCGTCGGTATCTACAGTTTCTTTCAACCAAGCTGTAGCGGCGCTAGAACGGGCTTCAGCAGGCCAATTTTCATAATTTCTAGGCATTTCAACTTCAATTTCCTCTTCCTCAATAATTTCTGTGGTATTTGTGACAACAATTGGGCTTAGTGAGGTAAAAATCAACACAAATAGCAGCATTATCGGGGCAGTAGTGGGCACACGGCTCATGGACATCGCTCTGCGCAGGCGAGTGATTTAGATTAAGTATTCACCCTCTTATGCATAATCCGCCTACGGCGGATATTAAGCAAACCCTCATGTCCTTGAACCTCTTGGTGTTCATATGTCAGGGGGGCCGCCATCAGTGGAAGACGCTTATCCACTACCCGATGATATACATGTAAATGAGGACGGTTTCATACCTCCTGAGGATTTGGTGGCACATTTCGATGCGGATCATGATGGAAATGTTACTGCAGAAGAATTTGTCGAAGTTTCAAACTACGATAAACTAGACAAGAACCTAGAACGAATAAAAGATCGTAGAAGTGGTAGAAAAGGAATTTTTCGTGGTCCAGAAGGATTGACATTTCTTGGTGGTTTAGCATACGGAGTTGTATTTTTTGGTCTGCTTTCGGCGATGTCATCAGGATTGCTAGGCAACGATTTCAACGATTCAGTTTGGCTTGATCAAAAGGCTTCAGATTCTCCATTAGATCCAGCAGGTGAATGCTTGGATAGTTCTGGAGTGGTTTGGATTAATATCTGGGCAGATAATGATGCGAAAAAAATACGAATGCGGGTATTTAACGCAGAACCATTCGAAGATGAATCCAAGGATCTTAGGTGGGTACTTTCCAATGAAGAGATGCAGGTTGCTGAATCAAGTATAGGAAATCGTTCTGAAGGTTATTTTGATTTTGCTCCTTACAACGATGGAGAATATGTCCTGAATGTATTTTTCCACAATACTTCAAATTACAATATGTCTGAACACGATAATTCCTCTGCAGATGCTCCGCTTTACACAAATGGCCCAGTTACATTGACTCTTGACATCCATACTAGTGAGCCCACATTACCTTGGGAGGATGAATCTGTTCAGGAAGCCAAATTAGTCGAGGATGGTGATAGGGTTTGCTTGACTCTTCGTCAATTAGGTGGTTGGGGGTGGGCTCTAATGACTGCTGAATGGGCTGGTGGGCGTGAAACTGCAATGCTCACAGGTGGTTCGGCAGGAGTACCTGCTTGGTGGATGGCTTTCATCTCCCTCTCGATGAGCATATTTTTCCTCTGTGTTCAGTACCCCCTAATGTATCGGTTCTATCACAAAGAAATAGATGATATTCTAAGTGAGGATGAAATTCGTAGGATAGTTCAAAGATCTTTGGAAAGGTGCGAACAGAAATTCCACTTGTCTATTGATTGGGCCGAGTACAAGATGCAGAAAAGGTCACTTTCAATTGATGTTCTTGTTCCTTACAGAGCCACTCAATCCGCAGTAATTGAGGCAGGTCAAGTTACAACTGCAATGTTGAAAGAGGTTTTAGAAGATTTCAAAATTTATGGTGAATTGACACCTTTACAATTGAAAGCTAGGGCACTTGATGACCATCACGGTGCATTTGAATCACTGTCCCAAGGGCGTGGTGATGTAGAACTTCCAGAATTAAATGTTGAGAGACCTGCTTTAGTGCAGGATTACTCGGATTTCTTCAGTGGTATCCACAATTCTGCAGCATTGGAAAAGCATGTTGAAGGTTGTGTCAAAGATTTTTTGAGCAACAACAAACTGGAAGGTTACCATTTGATTGGTGTAGATAATAATACAGTTGTAATTAGGTTGATTTACAAACCAAAAATGCGTTTTGCTTTCCTCAAATTCGCCAAATCATATTTTGAAATTCAGGATGAATTGAAAGCACATCTGTATCGAACAGTTCCAAAGGATTCTGACGATCTTGAATTCGTTGTTTCGTGTCGAAATGAAATTGCAACTTTAGCAGACCGTTCAGGAGCGGGTAGGACTGAAAGTGGAGTAGGTGAGCACCAAGGTCAAGCATTCGTTGCCCGCCAAGACGGAATTGCAGGAACAATCCTTCAGAGTCAGTTCATGGGCGATATTCTATCTTCTGTTGAGTACGTTGCGCACGAGAATCGCGATAAAATTGACCGTTGGGGATTCTTTGGGCTAATTGTATTCGTTTGGATTCCCTTCATGGCCTCAGGAGTACTTGTAGGAGCTATGATGGGGCTAGTTGCCCGAATGCCATTCCTACGTGTTTTGACAGCGTGTTTCGTCGGTGGTGCAGCAGCATCAGTTACTTGGGCATATACTGCTGAAAGCATTATTGAAGTATTGCATGCACTAAATGCTGAATTGTTCATCCCAATTATTATCGGGGTGATTTTCATCGCTGCAATTATGCATATTAGAACTAACAAGAGGCGGAGAAAAGAAAAATTATTCCAGGGCTCGATTAAATTTTTCAAGGGTGAAACTACTGATTAAATTGCATATTTAGGGTATAAATCAAATCCCCCCGGCCATTTTGAACCGTACATGGTGTGGTGGCAATTGGTTGTACGAGGTCTTCTATCTGGGGGTTTAGTTGTAGGTGCAAGCGAGTTAGCAAAGCGGAACGAATTGATGGGAGCCTTACTAGTTTCAATTCCTTTGATTTCTATTCTAGCAATAATTTGGTTATACAACGACTCTTCCGATACAGAGCAGGTTGCTAACTTCACTACAGGCATTCTATGGCTGGTAATTCCCTCTTTGACCTTATTTATCTCATTACCAATATTCCTACGTAGAGGAATTGAGTTTTGGCCAGCACTAGGTGCTGCTTGTCTCTTGACAATTATTGCTTACTATATCTGTGTGCAACTAGCTACAAAGTATGCAGAAATAACTTGAATCACTGTGATAGATTCTTGACATTCTCAACTAGATCCATTTTCTTGATTCTCCACATCCCAAAGGGTGTCAAAGAGATTGAGATGAATACAACAATTCCGATAAGGAGCAAGATAGATTCATTGGAAGGCGAGACGGAGAAATACGCCGTCCATGTAACGAATGATGCCATCAACAATTTCGTTCCCATAATTGAGAAAATGCAACCCAATATTCCGCCAATCAATCCAATTCCAAGATGTTCTCCAAATAGCATCAACCCCAGTCGATTATTGGAAGCGCCTAAGACTCTGAGGGTGGCCAATTCAGTATCCCTCTCTGCTAGATTCATGACGAGTGTGTTGAACAATACAGCGACGGCGATCAAGATGCCTAAGCCCTCGATTGCTAGGTAAATCCCTTCTTGTTGTTCCATGAGCTTTTCAAAGGAAATCAGTGAATCCTCTCTCACTGTAATCCCCAATGAACTCTGAGCTAATTGTTCGTCAGGCTCCACTCCCTCAGGCAATTGAAGCATCACAACTGTGGCCTCCAATCCGACGACTTCGGCCAAATCAGCGCGGTGGAAATAAACTGTGCGGGTAATTTCACCTTTGGTGAAGCCAGTGATTTTGACCTCTACAGTTTTCGTTCCAAAAACGATTGAATGAGTGTCACCAATCTCCCAACCGAGGAAATGATTGAGCCCCTCATCAACTAGGACTTCAGGTATGTCCTGATTCGCAGATGGTAAATTTCCTTCTGAAAGATATACCAAATACATCGATTCGCCAGCCTCAGTGGCGACATTTTGAAGCCCATAAGCAGTCAATTGCCTATTATCTCCCTCAGGATTACCAGGGAAGATGATCATGAGTTCATGTTCAGCCTCATTTTCATCTGCCCATTCAACGATTGCCTCCTCATTACCCATCGTGAATGCCTGAGCGTCCCAACTCTGTCGTTTTTCTAAACCTCCAAGGAAGATTTCGCCAAAGGAATCCATCATTATTACCATTGATCCAAAAATCAGCATTGATAGGCCCACGGCAAAGAATGTGAGCATCAATCGAACAGGTTTTCGGACGCTGGAGCGAATGGTCAATCCAACGGTTGCAGGTAACTTTGATGTCAACTTCTGCAATTTTCTGGAAGAGACTCGAATTTCGTGCTGCCCAAGCAACACTTCCAGTGGTTGCAACCTAGATGCCTGCCAAGCAGGTCTCAATCCTGATAAGAACGATATGAGCATTGCAATTATGACAATCTCACTCACTAAATTTGTTGGTAACGAAGGATTAGTGATGGGTATTCCAATGATGTCTTCATACATTGAAAGCATGGCAGGCGCTCCAAAAAATACACCAGGAATTACACCCAATACACAACCAATGGCGCCAATGAAAATCGGAGCGATGACGTAACCAGGCATTATCGACATGCGCTTCACTCCAAGTGTGCGAAGAACTGCAATTTCCTTGGCCTGTGACTGAATCAATCGCTGTAGGCTTAGGAAGATGGTGATTCCTGCGACAACCGCCAGCATTCCTGTAATGATTGGATAGGATTTCATTGCCCCCTCTGCATCGGCTCTCAAGAATTCGACCGAGGTTACGCCTGTGCGATCATAAACACCCATTGGCGAATCATCGTTATCTCCTGCAATTGCTGAAATGTCTGTGATTAGGGATGTCAGACCATTCGCCTCTGCATCATGTGGATCCGGTGTTCCAACAACATCAATCAACAATAAATTAGATTCACCAGCGCTGAAATTTGCAAGTGCTTCAAGCCCCTCATCCGTCATGTAGCCGGCCACAAATGTTCCCGATTGTGCAGGCAGAATTTCACCTTCTATTGTGAAGTACAAATGGTTAGAATGGAAACCGATACCAACCACAGTATAGTTCAGTGCAAAGCCGGCACCGGCGCTGATATTGACCGTGTCACCGACTTCAAGATCGAGTCCCTCAGCCGCGTGTTGATCGATGACAATCTCATCTGCTGCAGAGGCTAATCTTCCAGAACAGCAATCGTGTTCAGGAATCCAAACTTTGTCAACTTCACCTTCGTCAATTCCATGCCAAACAGCAGGTATCATGCCAACGTCTCCATATTCACTGAAAAGTTGGCCATTGGATTTGAGGCGAGGTTCGCAATGGTCCAGTTCAAAGGTTTCACTTGACCACTGATCACGAATTTCTTGGCAGAGGTTCTCAGAGGTTGTAGCATTCCAATTTCCAGCATTGTTCTCGACCCAGACATCGGGTAGATTCACACCCTGTTCATTGTCTTCATAGATGTCCTCGTAAAGATTGGAAGCAGAATACGCGTAAGCGCCGAAGGAAATCCCAGCGAAGACACCTATCGCTACCATCAGAATTACTGCTGAAAGGCGTAATTTCGTTCGCCAAAGGCTTCTTGCGAGCCTCTTTGTAAGCAGCATGGACATTGATTCACCTCAATTTTTAACCTTTTCATCTGAAATTATTTTTCCACTATCTAGTCTTACAACTCTAGTTGCATATTTTGCTAGAGATTCATCGTGAGTGACCATGATAACTGTAATCTCCTCAGCTTCACATGCTTTAACAAGAACTTCCATCACTTTAGTAGAGGTTGCAGAGTCTAGATTCCCTGTAAGTTCGTCACCTAGCAATAATTTAGGGCTCTTGGCTAAACTTCTAGCAATTGCTACACGCTGTTGTTGCCCGCCACTGATTTCTGAGGGAAATCTGTTGACTTCACCTTCAAGTCCAACCAATTTGAGCAATTCCAAAGCTCTGTTCTTGTCACGACCATCTGATAATTCCTGAATCAAAAGGATATTTTCTAACACAGTTAGATCTTGTAGTAGGTTGAAAAATTGAAAGACATACCCAATATTCTCTCTTCTAAAAGAGGCCATCTTCTCTGCATGTCCTCGAGGAACTTCTACCCCATCAAAAGAATATTCCCCTTCAGTTGGATTATCCAATGATGCAACACAATTCAGTAGTGTAGTCTTACCTGAACCAGATGGTCCTAGCAAAATTATTCGCTCTCCTTTTTTGATACTTAGGTCAATTCCGTCAAGCGCTTTGACAGTTTCAGAGGTCATTTCATAATATCTCTTCATTCCATAAATTTCAACTAGAGTCATACGATTCATTGTGTCCGAAGGGTGATGGTTATGTCTAGTTTTAGTTTATTCAAATTCAGAACAAAAATCATCTTAGGCTTTAGGCTCCACAACATGAAATCAGATGCGCGTAGTCACATGGAATCTTAACGGAATCCGCGCCGCTTATCGTAAAGGGATGGATGATTTTGTCAATGATATTGATGCTGATATTTGGTTATTCCAAGAAGTGCGTGCTCTTCCAGAGCAAATGCCAGAAAACTGGACTGCAGCCCCCGGTCACGAAGTTATTTGGCATCCGGCAGAAAAGAAGGGTTATTCTGGTGTTTCCACATGGTCTAGAGTTGGCATTTCAGAACAGGGAAGAGGTATTTCTACAGAACTAGATCCTAATGATTCGGAAGGAAGGGTACTCCATACTAAGCATGGAGAACTTCACTGTATCAATATTTACTTGCCAAATGGGGGGGCTAATCCGGAACGTCAAATGTACAAAGATCAGTGGTTGGAAGATCTACTAAATTGGTCTATGCAATTTGTGAATTCCGATGAACCAGTTCTAATCTGTGGTGATTTGAATATTGCACATACAGAGAATGACATTTGGAATCCAACGGGTAATAAAAACACCTCAGGTTTTTTACTTCACGAGAGACAATGGTTCTCTCGATATTTATCAACAGGTTGGCACGATTTACTGCGTTGCGAAGTTGGTGATATCAAAGGTCCTTACTCTTGGTGGTCAAATCGCGGCCAAGCTAGGGCTTTGAATCGTGGATGGCGTATTGATTACGTCCTAGCTAACGATGCTGCCAAGATTTTATTCAAATCTGCTAGAGTGTTAAGAGAAGGTGGCCTAGTTGTTTCAGACCACGCTCCTCTGATTGTTGATCTAGATATTTGAATAACTCAGATGCGGACAGATTTTAGCATGGCTGCGCCCCCCTAGGGGGCGCAAGGGTGATGACATGGCCGAAATGGAGATTGAGGAAATTAGAGAAATGCGCCTCAAGAGGCTACTTCCAACAGGCAGAGGCGTCTGGGTCCCAATTGATCATGGGGCTTCTGATTGGCCGGTAGATGGGTTACAAGATATCTCATCATTGGTTGATAATCTTACAAAAGGACGCGGAGTTGATGCAATCGTTTGCCAAAGAGGTCCATTGAATTCCCATTTTGCAGATACAGAAGAAAATTGGCGAGGTGGATGGGTTCTTCACCTTTCAGTTTCAACACGGCATGGCGGCGAAAATTCGGGCTGGAAGGTACTTGCTGGGGATGCGTCAAATGTTGTTATTTCTGCAGTTGAAAGAGGTGCTATAGGAGTCAGTGTCCAAGTAAATATTGGAGATGAAAATGAGGCTGAGATGATGGCAAGCCTAGCTACAATTTCCGATGAGTGCCATCTTCTTGGAGTTCCTCTATTGGGGATGATGTATCCTCGCGGACCCAATCTGAATATCCTAGATGGGGATGAAACAAATGGAATCGCTCATGCTGCACGTATTGGTTGGGAATTGGGCTGTGATGTAGTAAAAGTCCCATGGACAGGTTCAATCGAATCATTTCAACAAGTAACCACATCTGTTCCAATTCCAGTTCTAGTTTCTGGAGGTCCTAAAGAGGATGATTTCAGGTCAGTGATTAGGATGGCTAGGGCTTCTATGGCAGCAGGAGGTTCTGGGGTGTGTATGGGGCGTCAGATTTTTGCAGATAGTGATCCTGCATCAAGAGTTGCAGAAATTATTGAGGTGGTTCATGGAATTCCTTGGGATGCCGATGGTCGATTCAAGTTCGATTCTGAAGATGCCGATGAAATGGAGGACTTGTATGAGTCCTTCAGAGAACGACTGGATAAATTTAGTAATTAGATGTGATTCAAATGGAACTCTGGCTCTATTACGAAGCAGGAATCTCTTCTAAACCGGCCGATGCTTTGGTATTGGCAGACGATACAAAAATCCCTGAATGGGCTACATCTGATGAATTATTGAGAACCTATTCACTTGATGGTGGTGGTGTTGTAGATAGGTCAGGACGAGCAGTTGGGGCATTCATACAAATAGAGGACGATGAAGGACAAGAAGCGGCCATGGAATTCATAGGTTTAGCAGAATGGTTAATTGTTGATTGTACTGATTGGAAGATGATACCGTTGGAAAATTTAGTTTCTGCATCAGATGGGTCTGCAACAAAGATTGCAGCATTAATATCCAATCCAGACCAATTGCAGGGCGCAGCCTTCGCTCTTCAGAGGGGAGTAGATGCTCTTCTTCTACCGGGCGATGAAGAGATTTGGGCGGTAGCTCAGGAACTAGCTGCTCAGAGGCTTGCAGATGCAACAGGGGCTGAAGAGGCGAGTGCAACAGTAATTGACCAAGAAATTGAGTTGCAATCAATGAAGGTAATTGGCATTGAAACTGGTGGTATAGGTGACCGTGTCTGTATCGATTTAGTACAAATGTTGGAAGTGGGTGAAGGGCTTTTGGTGGGCTCTAGTGCCTCTCTTCTAGTTTTAATCCATGGAGAAACTCTTGATTCTCAATTTGTTCCTCCTAGGCCATTTAGAGTAAATGCAGGTCCTGTACATTCTTACGTTATGATGGCAGACGGTTCGACCAAATATCTCTCAGAATTGATAGCCGGAGATGAGGTTCTAGTAGTATCTCCTGAAGGTTCTAGAGTAATCTCTGTCGGGCGTCTTAAGATTGAGCCTAGACCATTAATTTTGGTGCGTTATGAGGATGGTATTGGTAGTCAGGGGCAGGTGTTTTTACAGCAGGCAGAGACTGTAAGGCTTTTGTCAAACATTCAAAACCCCCTCTCTGTTACGCATATTGAAGTGGGGATGGAAGTTCTAGGTTCAGCAGCAGAAGCTGGAAGGCATATCGGTAGCGTTATCAATAGTGATGTGGAGGAAAAATGAATGGCATTAATAGGTGAAGGTGAAGGTCATGGGGGTTTTTCCCTTCTACACGCTCTAGGTGCCGGTTATGGTTCAGCAATTGGAATTGATTTGAGTGTTAAAGTCAGACTCAGGGACAACGAACCAAACAAGGTTGCTGATGATCCAAGTGGTGTTTTGGATGCTGTTGTTGATTCTTGGGTTGCAGCTGGCCTTGAGAAACCAGCAGAGGAATTATTCTGGCAGGTTCGCAGTTCAGTTCCAATAGGTCAGGGTTTGAAAAGTTCTGCAGCACTATCAGTTGCTGCAATCAAGGCGCTTTGTCAAGCCTCCGAAGTAGAATTATCCAATGCTCAAATTGTTGATATTTCTGCGGAGGCTCAGATTTCATCTGGTGTTTCTATGACTGGTAGTGTTGATGATGCATGGGCGGCTATAGAACCAGGTTGGAAAATTGTCAATCCAAATTTACCTGCAGCGGAAGGGATTCTCATGGAAGGAGAATTTCCAGAACCCAGCGATTGGAAAGTCTTGATTGTACTTAGAGGGCAGAGGGAATTACTTCCTGATGCTCAGAGATTTGCACAAGTTGCACCACAATTTGAGAAAGCAATTTCAGCAATGGAGCAAGGGGCACTAACGGTGGCTCTAACTGAAAATGGTAGGGCGACATCAAATGCTCTAGGTGATGGGAGGGGTAGGAGATTAGCCAATGATTTGCTTGTTTGGGGTGCTAGAGCTGCTGGAATCAGCGGTTCAGGGCCAGCAATTGCTGCGCTAGTTCCATCTTTCAATGATTCAGTATTGAGAAGAATAGAACAGTTAGCAGAGCAACGCGGGCACGAAACAATCGTAACAGATATCTGGACTGAATAGAATGGAGGATTTACCTTGTCCATGCGTTTAGGTGATGATATCGCAGTCACTCTTTTTGGTGAGAGTCATGGGGCTGTGGTAGGTGCTTTAGTTGAAGGGATTCCTGCAGGGATAGAAGTTGATTCCAAGTCACTTGCTGAAGATTTGTCTAAAAGAAAGCCCGGTGGAGAGTTCGCTTCTAAGAGGAGAGAGGATGACGAGTGTCACATATTATCAGGTGTTAATGACGGTTTTACTACGGGTTGGCCAATTCTACTGATACTTGAAAATAAAGATAGTCGGTCATCACATTATTCATTCTTACCAAATCATCCTAGGCCTGGACATGCAGACCTTCCTGAACTAGCGAGGTCGGGGGGTTACTCTGATTTGCGTGGTGGGGGTTCCAATAGCGCTCGCCTAACAGCTGGTTTGGTGGCAGCAGCAAATCTATGCCGTCCAATAGAAATTTCATGTGATTGGGAGGTTGAGGCACATGTACATTCGATAGGAAACATAGTTTCTGCTGGAATTCAAGATTTACCAGCAGGGGATGGGGAGTTATGGGAAAGAATCCGATGCAGAGACCCTGATGCGGGTGAAAAGATGATTCAGGTAGTTGAACAGATGAAGAGAGATTTAGATTCAATTGGAAGTTCAGTTGAACTTAGAATATCTGGTCTTCCTCTCGGTTTTGGTGAGCCTTGGTTTGAAGGGCTCGAACCATCACTTGCGAAGGCATTGATGGCAATTCCAGCGGCGAGAGCTATTGAATTTGGTCGAGGTACCTCTGCTAGTGGTATGCGTGGTAGCGAGCATAATGATTTGTGGCATTCTACTGAAAAAGGCCCATTACCAAGTGGAGAAAAGGCAGACGGCGCTCTCGGTGGAATGGCAACTGGCGCTGACATGTTTGTCAAAGTGCATTTCAAACCACCTAGCAGCATCCCACAGAATCAGATGACACTGAATCTTGAGTCAGGCGAATCAGAAAATCTCTTTGTTTCTGGTCGTCATGACCCCGTAATTGCGCCTAGAGCTGTTCCTGTTGTTGAGTCAGTAGCGAGATTGGTTTTATCAGATCTAGCAATGAAGGGGGGGTGGTCGCAAAATGAATAATGTCAGAGTATTCAAATTCGGTGGCTCATGCCTAAAAGAAACTCATGATATTGATGCAATTGTGCAGCGAATCATGGAATCAGAATCCAAACGGACAGTGGTAGTTGTTTCAGCTCTTCATGGTGTGACTGATAGAATATTGGAGAGGTTGGAGAGAAATGAACGTGAAACGATTACTGCATTTGTCGCATCCATCGAGATGTTTCATCTGGAAATATCACCTTCACTCGTCAATTCACATTACTATACTATTTTTCTAAAAGCGCTTGAAGGCTTATCCGATTCTCTATATGCGCATTGTGACAATCCGAATGAAAAATTCAGAACTGAAGCACTAATTTCTGGTGAAAGAATGAGTAGCGTAGTAGTTACTTCAGCAATTGCAGAAGCGGGAATTGAGAGTGCCCCTGCATGGGCAGAAGATATTGGAATCGAGATTAAAATTGACAAAGGTTCACCAGTTATCGATATTGATGAGACAGGAAAACTACTCAATCTACCGAATGTAAAGGTCCCAGTAGTAACTGGTTGGTATGGAAAAAGCGATGATGGTTTTGCTTTACTTGATCGTGGAGGTTCTGATTTGACTGCAACTTCTCTATCTTCCGTTCTTTCCGCCTCAGATGTTACGATTTGGCGAGATGTGCCTGGAGTGTTGGCGCTTGCCCCACGTTGGTCAATTCCATCCCGTAACCTTCCCTATCTCTCTTATACAGAAGCTCAAGAGTTGGCACTATTCAGTGAACCGATGCTTCATCCATTTGCAGTAGAGCCATTGAGAGATGATGGAATAGCACTTCACCTTAAGCCACTTCACGACCCTAGTTCAGTTGGAAGTTGTATAGGTCCATTTATTGCAGCAGGACCCCCTCAAGTAAGAGCAGTGGGTTGCTTACCACATCTAGTTCCACTTACATTGTGCCTCTCAGGTGTGATGTCTCTTGCAAAAGTTGTTGCTGATGCTACAAATGTGTTAGAGCGCTCACGTATACGCGTTTGGTCGCTAAGGGCTAGACCTAGTGAAGCAAGATTTTTGGTTTCAGAAAGATTTGCGTCTAGGGCGATTCGCTTACTTTCAGAATCTCCAGGATTGCCAACACCAATTCGTGGCCGGTCAATAGCAATACTATGTTTCGTAGGGGAATCAATAGGTATTGATGGCGATGTGGCCAAAGAGATTGAAAATTTTGCTAGGGAATCAGATATCGATTTCGTTGCTCTAGATGAAGGAAACCGTGACCATGCTCTGCATTATACAGTTCCCGATAGGCAGACTCAAGTCGCACTAATGTCAATAGCTAAGAAACTCGATCTTCTAATCCCCTGAACCAATTATTCTGCTTCAGATCCACCTTCGCGCATCTTTTGGTACCTTCCAGGGATATCGGCTACGAATACTACGGCAACTAACAAGAATACAATCATTGTTCCAAGTGCAACACCATAGACACTTTCCAATTCGACACTTTCTTCTAGCCGTAAGGCAGTAATCTCAGAGAAAACTCCAACCACACCAGCTATTACATCTTTGAAAAGTAAGGTGACGGTAGCAACTGCAGCAGCAATCAGGGGAGTAATAACAAGACTAATGTGATACTTTGTCAAAACTTTCTTGACATTCATTACATAGACTTCTCCTGTACGAATACTAGTATCTAGCATTGAAAACCTAATTACTCCATTTGTTAGCTCCATGTACATAACGAGAAGTACTGCATACGCGACTAGCGCAATTTTCTGAATTAATTCATCTTCAAAAGATAGCCATTCAAAACTTACTTTACTGGCCGCGAATCTGAATGATACAACAATAAATAGAACATATGAAATGAGTATGAAGCGAGAATCTCGAGAGAAAATTCCCCAAAAACCACAACCGATGGCAGATAGAACAAGCAGAAGGTGAATTGCTAATCCAAGTACTTCTACTCCAATCATTTCTCCAAATGAAAACCAAGCAGTACCAGATACTGGGGTCACAATATAGGTTAGAACACCAAGCATTATCATCACAGCGCCAGACCACATCTGTAATGTCTGAACCATCTTGTCAGCAGGCAAGAATTTCATTTTTGGAACGAGTGGTCCGCCAAACAGGCTTTCAACAAAAGATGGGATATGGACATCAGGAATTGCATCCTTTGGGATATCTGTGGAAGAACCAGTCATTTTCGCTGCTAGTGCCTTTCTACTAGGTGCAGATGAGCGAACAACTTTACCGTCGTACAGGTGGCTAGTATCTTTACTAACTCCTTGTTGAACCATTAAAATCACCACCTAGAATCCTCTAGCGCCAGCCAACGCAGTTGAGAGCAGCATATCTGGTTCCCAATCCATTACAAATGCACCAAGTCCTCGTAATTCACTGATTAGAATATCTCGCTCGGTCTTGAGAACTTCATAGCCAGTTCTATCAAGACGTCTAGCATCGAATTCAAATTCAAGACTTGAAGGTGATAGAATAGTAGTATCAAATTCACGGGCCCTAAGGTCTCTAACAGCAGCGACAATCGTTGGGTCATCTTCGAGACAAGAGAGAATTATAATTGGGCTACCTCTGTTTATGTGGGGGAGGATTCGGTTAGTTACAACTTGCAAAGGAGTTGAGCCACGAGCCATTGCCCCGGCTAATTTAGTTAGAATCACATATAGTTGCTTTTTACCAGTGTCTCGATCCACAGAAAGAATCTCATCAGAGTAAGATACCAATCCAACAGAATCTCTTCTAGAAAGGAAGAATGAAGCCAATGAAGCCGCTCCTCTTGTGCCATAAACCAATGAGTTCCGGCTGACAGGTCCAGTTTCAGCAACTGCTCTGCTGTCTAGAATCAAGATAATGTCAGACACAGCGTCACGCTCCCTCTCATTAACCATCAATTTACCAGCTCTAGCATATGCAGACCAATTTATCGATTTCATGGGGTCCCCTGCGATATATTCTCTTAGATTGTAGAACTCTGAACCTGGTCCGGGCTGACGAATATTTACGGCCCCTGTGAAGATTTTTGGAACCTTGCTCTTTACAAAAGCATCTTTGAGATCTTCAGTTTTTGGAAATACTAGGAAATCGTCATAGACGTGAAGTTCCTTTTCCTTGTGAAATAATCCGAATGAATCTTGAATTCGAATACAAACAGGTCCAACAGTATAGAAACCTCTCAGCGGGCATTCTGCAGTATATTCGATTACAGTCTCACGGCGGGGGCCTAATTCCATTAGAATGTAATTTGCCCCCTGTTTTATTCGCATTACTTCAGGTAGGCTATCTCTAACCTCCAAAACTTTGGATAGGGGTGATAGATTTTGGATCTTCAATGTCACATCGACAGTCCCGTCTTCAAACACTCTTGCCGTACTCAACTTTCGCATTGCTTCAAGACGACTGAGAGAAACTCCAGCCTCTTCATCAGATCTCTCTTCCATTCTACGCCCACTGGCAGAAACATCAGCATGAGATGCGCGCAGAGCCGCCCAAGTAAGGAACGATAGAAGAACCACTGCTACGGTAACGAGTTGATGGTTACGAAGGGTTAGACCAAGTAGGTATAGAGCGATTGCAAGACTGCCAAACATGGCAGATTTGCGGCTCCATGCCATTCCACCTTCACCTCATCCTTTTTCCGCAAGAGTTGTCTTAACTTACTCAGACAGTTGGGACAGGAACCTGTCCCAGAATCGTCTGAATGACTTCGTCAGTTTCAAGTCCCTTGATTTGATGCTCTGGCTTCAAAATTAACCTGTGTGCGATAGCAAGAACAGCCACCGACTTCACATCATCAGGTGTTACGAAATCACGACCACGCATTGCTGCTGCGGCACGTCCTGTTTTGAGCAGTGCTTGAGAACCTCTTGGTGAAGAGCCGACCAAAACCCGGGGATCTTCCCTTGTTCGGGCAACTAGTTCCACCATGTACATGCGTATTGCTGGATCAACATAGACTTCTTCTATCGCTTGCTGCATAGCAATAACACGCTGTGGGTCAGTAATTACTTCTACATCAACAGCATCTTTCTTTCGAGAGATACGTCTTGCTAGGATTTCATCTTCATCAGCACGGTCAGGATAACCGACACTCATCTTGAACATAAATCGGTCAAGTTGTGCTTCAGGGAGTGGATAGGTACCTTCTTGCTCTACAGGGTTCTGAGTAGCCATTGTTAGGAACGGTGCTGGTAGTTTGTGAGTTACAGTACCAATAGTCACCTGCTTTTCCTGCATAGCTTCTAGTAGAGCAGCCTGAGTCTTAGGTGGTGCTCTGTTAATCTCGTCAGACAGTAGCAGATTACAGAAGATTGGACCTGGCTTGAAAGTGAATTCTCCTTTCTTTGCATCGTAAATGTTCGTTCCAGTAATATCCGCTGGTAACAAGTCAGGCGTAAATTGTACACGCTTGAAGTCACAACCAAGTGCATCAGCGAAAGTATTAGTCATCAAAGTCTTAGCTAGACCCGGATAATCTTCGAACAGTAGGTTACCATTAGCAAGAATATTTACCAATACATTGTCGATAACATGCGACTTACCAATAATCACTTTTTGAACTTCAGCACTAATTGCTTGTCCAATTGCGCCTACTGCGGCTAGTCGTTCTTTTACTTCAGGGCTACTTTGGTGTTTTGGAGCCGCTGGAGCAGCTGCTGCCTGTACCGCTGGTGCGGCTGGTGCGGCTGCTGCCGGGGGGGGTGGCGCTGCTGCGCCTCCTGCGGCTTGTGGCGTTCCGGGTGGGGGGGGTGGTGCTTGCATATTTTCATCTCTCCATTTTTATCTCAATTATGTTTTACTTTTTACCCCATCGGCGAATTGTCTGTAGTAACTCGCGCTGTTTTTCAGGGGAATATGATACATTTTGTGAATAGGCTAACTCCACTAATCGTGGGTCTCCTATCATAGATTGGATTTCTGCAGGGGTTTTGATAGCCATCTCGTCTCGTGTGAGATCGTAGAAAACCCTGACCTTCGTCATTAGCGCCTCCCGCATCCTTTGTTTGTATGTGTTTGGGTCAATTTTTTCAGGTCTTTCTCTGAACCTTGTGAGGTCAAATACGTGTCGCCAATTTTCTTTTTCTGGCACCACCATAATTGCAACCAGAAGAAGTAGCAACAAGTTTAGCACAATTAGCCACTTTAGGAAATTGTCGGAAGTTAGTAAGACGATTGTACTCATTGTTTCTGTGAAGGGGTTAGATAGCACACCAGTTACGTGCCGGCTCTCATCAAAGACGATTCTAAATTCTTCAACTTTCAGACGAATACTGTATGGCAACATCTCATTGTCAAATTCCATTACATCTCGAATCAATGCTGTGAAATAGACATCATTTCCTCTCCAAGCATCATTTCCATCTAAATGTCGCTGCCAACAGGATGGTGCCTCTAAATCGCAGTTTTGTCTAACATCTGTCTCAGCAGCCCTATCCGCTGTCCAAAATCTGTTTGATAGGACTTCATCGTCAGCGATGAAAACTATTGATCCAGTAGCATCTAAACTACCAAATGATGACCCAGTGTCTTCGCCAGGAATCCTACGCTCGTCAAGAACTTCAATACCTGGATAGTCTATTCTAAGAATAAGAGATAGATTACTCAGAGGGTTTTGATATTCATCACAACTGTTTGAGCCAACTCGGTCAATACAAGCACTCTCGCTAGCCATTGATAATACATTAACGTCTCTTTTTTGGTAATCATCGTTGGCAGGGTCGTCAGTTGGTAATGCCTCCCAACGCATAGCAGTAGGAGCTTTGAACATCACTGGCAGTCGGCATTGATCCAACTCATCTCCAGCCTCATTTAGCATTTCATCAGTGCATCCAACTGGATTGATTCCCATCTGATCGCTTGCAACAACATCATTTCGCAAACCTGCAATCCCCCAAACATTGGTTGGATTTTCATTACCAGCCACACCCTCAGAGTCGTAGGTTCGCCAATTCTGGAATTCATCAAGAAGCGGATCTCCAAAGTAAGTCACACCAAACTTAGCAGCCAAACGATTAGCATTTGTTCCATCAGTGGCAACAATTACTTTTCCACCTAGTTCAGTAACAAATTCATGGATCGCAGTTGCTTCGGTTTCATCTATTGGTTTCTCGGTCCCTGCTATAACTAACATAGTTCTATGAGGTTCCTCCCAATCATTAACCAGCATAGGTGTGGAAAGAGTGTTTCTAATCTTATAACCGGCCCCACCGCTACCTAGGCCATCTCGCATATCGGTAACTTGCGCCAACTGAGTTTTATCGTCAGTCGCTTCTGTGACGTAAGCTGAATAGTAAGTTTCCTTGTTTGCGGCTACTAGAGTCATGGATAACATCATCACTACAATTAGGGTTGCAAAAGTGGCTCCAATGATGGTTCCGAAGTGCTTTGGGCCATCTTCCTTTTTCGCCATTAACCAATCACTTCCGAACCTGTAAACTCACCTAGACATACAGGTGCTATAACTTGGAATAAAGTTGCGCAAATATATGTTGGGGCTGTTAGAGTGGGCACTTACTAATAGTTTCAAACCCGCGCGTTGAGTATCATATGCGTTTTCATCAATGAGACAGAATATACTAATTAATCGAAAACGGTTGAAAATCGGACAAAAATAAGCAATGAAATGTGTTCATAACAATTTATGCCGGCATAATGCTGCCAATATTGGTGCAATAATTACAGCGCCCGGCCATAATGGCGTCCAATTTTGTGATACAACATCGTCTCCTTCACTTGAGCCGTCACTATTTGATGGGGAATCATCTTGATCATCACCATCATCTCCAGTTCCTCCTCGGTCTTCTACAACCCTAAGAGTGACCTCTGCGGAATCTGCTGTTTCAGAACGCCCAGCATCAATATCGCCTTTTGATTGGATTGATATTTCAATTACGCAATTTTTTGTTGGATGGCTTGCCGAGGATGAAACATTAAGGAACACGGTCAAGTTGTTATTTGCCTCAATTGCACTATTTTCAAGAGCCCCTTCGCCTGATATTTCAAGCAATGGGCAAGAATCAGTAATTGTAGATTTGAAAACCGAATCTGCGGCATTTCCCGAATTTGAAACTGTGACAGCAAGAGATGTAGTTGTTCCAGCATTCATTGGCCCGGTAGGTTCGGCTAAATCAACAGTTAAGTCAACAACCATCGGAATTGTCAGATTTCCTTCAGCGTCCTTAGAATCTCCGGGTGTTGCAGGTGTTGGGCCCCAAGAGGTGACTGTAGCATCAATTGTGAATTTATCACTTAGTCCAGCTGTAAATGCAGCCACATTTACACCATGTACTGAGAACTCAAAAGACTCATTTGATTGGGAACCTACTTCAATAGAGTCGGGCCCATTGACTAATCCGTCAAATGGAATTTCGTATTCAATATCTAGAGTTAGAGAGTAAATGTTTTGATTATCAATCCAGAATTCCATGGTGGCTTTTCCTTCAAGGTCCAGGTCAAAGTTTGGGTCGGCATCTGTCTCTGTTTCAACTCCAATATTCCAACCCATTGGAAATTCCGGTTCCTGAGCATTACTATAGATTGGAAGAGCCGCTAAGGCTATCATTAGGGCAAGAATCTTTGTCCGCACGTTCATCTCGACTCATCTCTCATTGTTCAATCCGCCGCTGATAAATCTTTGAGTGTTTTGAGGCAGCGTCTTGTCAAAACCTTCACCATCTTTCTCCTATAACGGGGATTGAAATATGTATTGTTAACGGGTTTAATTGCCATTCTAACGGCTTCTGCTAGATTATTCACGCTCTCTTCGCCATTCCAATTTGATATTGCTGCATTTGCTTCTTCAGAATGAAGTCTAGGAATTGATTCTAGTCCAGTAGAAGAGATTCTTAATTCCTCAATTACCCCTCCACTCAACTTCCACGCAGCAGCAATTCCAGCTTCAGGGAAATCCCAAGACTCCCTCTGCGTGAGTTTTTGGTAATCTCCAATGAAATCACTAGCATTTTTGGGTAAGGTGATATGGGTTACTAACTCCCCTGGTTTGAGAACGTTTCTAGTAATTCCATCAAGAGAGAAAAATTCGTGCATATCCATCTCTCTCTTTCCTTCGGGGGATGCAAGGTGTATTTTGGCACCTAAGCACATTAGACTGGGTGCTAAATCAGCTTGATAGGTGGCTACACAGAGAGTGTTTTGATTAGGAATTACACGACAGTCGGCGCCAGTCCCACAATCACATTTGTAGCACCAATCGATAGATTCCCTCCACTCCTCTGATTGATTGAACCAAAAGCATCGAGTATCTAAACAGATATTTCCACCTACTGTAGCAGATCGCCTAATTAGAATAGAAGCAACACTTGCAGCTGCTTTTCTTATCAGGGGGTGTATCGCTTCACTTTCACTCAAATCATGTAACCTTACCATCGCGCCTATATGTGTAGAATTCAAAGTATGCAATTCTGCAACATTTGCGAGAGAAATGACATGATTCTTAGTGTTTAGATGCCATTTGTAATTTGGCAAAAGGTCCGTACCTCCTGCAATCCAGTCAAAGTCCTCTTTTGCCTCCAATAATCCTTCAACTATTCCAAAAGCATCGTCTAATGAGTTTGGTGTATGGAGTGAATAGGGTGGCGTCCGCATTATGCATCACCCCGGTGCCTTCTCTCTACATGTTTCCAAGCACTGCCAGCTAATCTAGGATTTTCTAGATATTCTTCACTGGGGGTAACAGAAACTTCCCAATCATCGGATTGTTCTTCTGGGGGAATCGTTGCATCATAGCCAAAAAGGGCCCCATTATGGTAAGGCTCAACATTTTCAGAGTTACGTCTTTCTTTGTCTCGCTGTTCATGATCTTCAGATCTCTTAGCAAGAGTCTCCTGAAGAGGCGAGTATTCAATAGATGGCGGAGTTAGTTCTAATGGATCACTAACCCCTTGTTCTTTGCACAACTTCTCGATGTTTTGATGCATTCGATCTTGCGTGATTGGTAACTCATTTATTCGTACTCCAATTGCATCATAGACAGCATTGCAGACTGCGGGCAAGATTGGGAGAAGCGGACCTTCACCAGCTTCTTTTGCACCGAAAGGACCCTCAGGGTCGTTACTTTCAACTATTATAGGGAATACATTTGGCATTTCATGTACAGTTGGAATCTTATATTCTAGAAGATTTGCATTCATCAGATTTCCAGTTCTCCCATACACCATTTCTTCGGAGAGTACCTGACCCAGACCCATATGGCAACTACCAATTATTTGTCCCTCTACAGATAATGGATTTAGTGCCTTACCACAATCATGAGCAGCCCAAACATTGAGAACTTTAGTCTCACCAGTTTCAACATCAACTTTGACTTCTGCAACATATGCCGAGAAAGAATATGCTGGAGCCAATCCTGCAGCTGCTCCTTTGTGTGCTCTTCCCATTGGCGGTGTTCGATATGCTCCAGATGCTATTAGTGCCCCTCTTTCTTCCTGAGCTTTGTGTAGGGCTTCTAGATAGGAAACTCCTATTCCTGGGTCAGTTTTATCATATATTCTTCGATCACCAATTACCAACTTTTCTTTATCTGCTCCAGTGATTTCAGTTGTTGCCTGAATCAACTCTTCTCGGATTTCCATAGCAGCAGAAATTGCCGCATTTGCATTCATGAAAGTTACACGACTAGAATAAGATCCTAAATCAACAGGTGACGTATCAGATTCCCTAGAACGGATTCTGATCATGTCTAGAGGCAATCCCAAAACTTCAGCAACTGATTGAGCAACAACAGTATCGGAACCTTGCCCTATTTCGGCTGCGCCAGTATGAACTGTAACTCCACCATCCATGTCTATTTTCAGGTGCACTGTTGCATGTGGGAACTTATTTGGGTCCCAGTGGATAGGTAATCCACTGCCTGAAATAAAGAAACCACATCCAACTCCTATTCCATGACCTAAAGGCAACTTCCTGAATTTTTCATCCCAACCCGAAGCAGCCCTTACCTTCTCTAGACATTCTCTCATTCCTGTACTGGTTATTCTGAATCCAGTGATTGTTGCGCTTAGCGGAGGTAGCAAGTTGGCTAGTCTGAAGGTCATAGGATCCACTGCTAACTGTTCTGATAGGTCATCTAGACCCACTTCTACAGCACAACGAGAATTCACAGCGCCATGACCTCTCATAGCTCCAGAAGCGGGCTTATTTGTCCAAACTCTAGCACCAGTGTAGTGAAATCCTCCGATTTCGTATGGGGCTGTATGAAGTACTCCATTGTAATATGTAGTTACATGCCCAAATGAAGCGAATGAACCTCCATCGATAAGTGCATCAGTAGCGACCCCACATAACCTTCCTTCTGAGTCTGCATGAAGATTCATCTCTATTTTTGAGGGGTGCCTACCACGATTAATCCAAAACACCTCTTCTCTATCAAATGTAATTCGAACAGGCCTCCCTGATTTTCGTGCTAAAATAGCAGCACACATCTCATGGGGGAAGGGGTCCGACTTACCTCCAAATCCGCCCCCTACAAACGTTCTATAGACGTTTATTTGATGCATTGGTATTTCCAAAACATCCGCTAAAGATCGATGTAAGTAGTGTGGTACTTGTTGTGGTGTGTATATTGTCAATCTACCTCTAGGGTCCCAATGTGCTGCTACTGCATGGGGTTCGGTAAAGCCATGGTTTACTCCTTGGAAATGCCAATTTGATTTGTGAGATGCTACAGCTTTCTGTTCCATGTTTGTAACTTCTCCAAACTCTTGGAAAACTCTCTTCTGAATGTTTGACTCTCCAATGTGGTATTTTCCTCGGTCATGAATTGGATTTTCGCTATCTTCAAGGCCTTTAGACATGTCATTATTGCTATCAAGAATTTCATAATCAACTTTGATTAGTTTTAGTGCTTCTCTAGCAGTTGCTTCATCTTCTGCTGCTACGCAGGCAACTAAATCCCCCATATGTCGAACTAGATTTACAGCTAAGGCATGCTCATCCTTGGTTACAGGTAGAACACCAAATTTCGCAGTAGCATCTGCTCCTGTGGCAATAGCAACCACCCCTTCAAGAGATTCTGCTGCAGATGTATCAATAGATTTGATTCTAGCAAAGTGATGAGGTGACCGTAATATCTTGCCAATCAGTTCATTTGATAATCGAATATCATCCCCATACTTTGCTTGGCCAGTTACTTTCCACTTAGCATCATAGAGGGGTGTTCTCTTCCCAATAGCAGAACTGGTTACCAGTTCATCATGTCTATGATTACCCCATGGTTGTTTCTTTTTCCCACCCTGGCTTTCTGGAATTAATTCCTCATCCCTTAAGTTACTAAATTGGTTCTTACCCCCACTTCCAGGTCTTGCAAAAGGCAATTTTCCAGGCTGTTGTCTGTAGCCAACCATTTCCTTTTCATCACTCATGTAAGCACCTTCTGACTAAGAGTCATCTTCCATGAATCCTGGATGAGGATCACTTTGATGTTTTGTTGAATCAATGGTTCCCTCATTTGAACTGAGAATTTCAGATGCTGCTAGGATAGAATCAACTATTGGTTGATATCCTGTACATCGACAAAGATTTCCTTCAATAGCCGTTTTTATTTCCTCTTTTGTTGGATTTTCGTTACTTCTCAATAACGCTTCAGCCACAACTAGGAAACCTGGTGTGCAGAAACCGCATTGACTGCCCCCATAAATTGCAAAGGTCTCCTGAATTGGAGCAAGATGGGTGCCATCTGCAAGTCCTTCTACAGTTGTTATTTCTGTATCATTTACCTCTTGAGCAAGAGTTAGGCAAGATAACCTCGGCTCGCCGTTAACCAACACAGCACAACACCCACAAGTACCCATGTCGCAACCCCGTTTTACTCCTAATGTCCCTACATAGTCTCGAAGAACATCGAGTAGGATTGCATTACTTTCAACAGATTTAGAAATGGATTTACCATTAACTGAAGCAGACCATCCTGTTTTGTCAGCTTGTGGAAGCATAGGAATATGTCCGGGTTTTGTCATGTTAATCCCCATGCCCACTACGTGGGCAGACTCACGAGGTGGCCTCCGTCTTTGATAGTTCGCACAATTTAGTAGCAATATTTTGAAGGGTTTTAGGCACGCTATCTATCAATATCATCGCAATACTACGCATTCGTAGTCATCTTTGCCAGTAGATGGTGGTTTCCAGTCTTTATCTCCTGGGAGTATTAGAGACTGCCCGATTTGATCTAGTTCTTTTGCCAATTCCAATTGCTCTGCAGCCAACTCATCCCAAGGAACTTCGTCTTTCCTAAGCCTTAACCATCTCTTGAGTGTAGCAAGTGCTCGCATGGAACGCCTCCATAGGCGTAGATGCAAACGTGCTGCAACAGACCATAATGGCATCAATATGAATGCAAGAAGCAACCAATTAATTTGTATCAAGTATGGCTTTACTAGTGGCAATAAACCATAGAGATTAAGATTCCAAAGAGGACTACTGGGTGCGGCTAGAAGAAATGCTACTGGAAAAGAGATAATTATCCACCAAATTGGTAATAGCATAAAACCAACAGCAATTTTATGCGTGCCAAGAGCATGTTTCTCCTTTATTGATAACTTTTCAGCAATTGGGCCTGATATGCGATAAGGGGGCCAAGAACCTAACATGGCACCCCAAGTAATCAGTCCAGCCATCCACATCCATGACCAGATTATTTGACCAACCGCTTTTGCAAGATCTATTGGCCCAGGGGTTTTTGCCCTGTCATATAATTCGTATTCTTTTAGATTATATTTATCCATCTTTTCTGCATGTTGGCTAACGCCTTTTCTTAGTTTCTGCGCTCTTTCAGGATCCTTTTCAGAAATCCATAGCCAAGCAGCCCTTGCTCTCCTCGCCCCCATTACAGCTTCAGCATAACTGGCCCTATGTTTCCTTCCCGTCGCGCGGTTGCGATGCACAGAAAGCAGCCCTCTAGCTCTCCATAGTAATTTTTTATCTTCCCAAGAATCTAGACCTTGGCTACTACGTTGAAGTTCAGTGCTTAGTGAATCCGTTACTGCTAGAACCCATGCCCTATCTGCTGCAACCTCTGGTGAGAATTGAGAAAGTAACTCCTCACTTACATTAGGTGCCCCCTCTTCTCCAGGCAAGGGTGGCAAACTCATTGGTGGATGTACCGTAACGAGCGCTCTTTCCCTGAATCGGTTGGCATCTGAATAATGAAGTCCGACTGGAACCAAAGAAGGCCGTTGTATTCCGGATTTATCAGCTTCTCTAATTGCCTGTAACATAATTCTAGCAGGTCCTGTTTTTGTCTTCTGTGGCTTACTCATCAAATGAGAAATTCCTTCTGGATAAATGGCACATCTACCACCTTCTGATAGGACTTCTGAAAGGGTATCAATTAGAGCAGAGTTGCCTGACTTGGCCGAATCACCAACACCTTCCATTTGACTTGAGTCCTGCTTTCTATAGACGGGTTTTGCTCCAGCAGCCTTCATGAATCTACCTAGCAATGGAATATTGAAAAGTGTGTGCTTTGCGACGAAAGTAAGTTGCCCAGGTAATAGTGATAGCATTAGTAGAGGATCAATCAAAGAACCAGGGTGCCAAGCGGCGTATAGAACTCCTCCTTTCTCAGGGATCCACTCTTCGTCAACTATTCCATGCTCTCGAAACCAGGTGGCACTAATCTGTCTGCAAAGCCAACGAATCAACCTATATGCGAAAGACGGTTTAGCACCCATCGTACCCTACTCCTATTTTCTCGGTGACGTGGTCAAGAGATATGTGATTCGCTGTTTTTCAGAATAATTTGTTGTGACAAGGTTCTTCGCATTAATCGATTACGGGAGTTCGAGGAGAGAAAGATGGCTGATAGAAATGTGATTTTTGTTGCGGCGGGTTTAGTGCTCGTTGCATTCAACATGGCAGTAGTTGGTTCGGTTGCAACCGGGGCAGTTGAAGGTGCAGTTCAGGAAATGTTTCAGACCTTCACCAAGGAGAATATATGTTCAAATGATGATTGTACGAGTTTGAATGATGATTGGCTCACTTCAACAAGTGAGAGGGATTACTACGCTTGGAATCTAACGAATCTAGATGAAATGCTGGCCGATTATACTGTGGATGCTGTTTATGATCAAGTTGGGCCCGTCACATACGAAATCAATACAGAAAGAACCATGGTTGAATATGATTCAGAAGCTGGTACAATTACCTATTCAGAAATCAATACTTACACATGGAAATCAGGAGTATCATCTGATACTCCAATCACCGCGCTTAACATTCTTTATGAGCCACAAAGGGTTGGTGCTATGTCACTAGCAATCTCATCAGCATTTTCATCATTAGAAGAATCCGTTACTGTTGTCAATGGCACAAATAATGTAACTGAAGATGCAATTATTGCTTTTGGAGCAGAAAATCCAGTTGAAGGAGGATATGAATTAGCGAGCCTAAATTTAGGTGGTATTTGGGGAGTTTCCCATCCTGCAGTTAATCTAACAATGCAGCAATCAGAAAATATTCTGTTTGGCCCTCTAGCTATTACAGGGGATGCTGCTGTCATGTTCATGTATGGGGAGATATCAGGGCACACAGTTCCTATGGATCCAGTGACCATGTCTCCTAGTGCAGAAGGAATTGAGATGGAATGGAATGATTCAACAGTAGCAATGTTGTATGGGGTTGATGAAAATGCTGCTGCAGCCTTGAGATTTTTCGTTGGTCAAACAATGTTTAATGGGATTGTTCCACAAACATTGAGTGATATGTTTGGAGAAGAAGCTACTGGATATCCCGGCGCTACCAAGTATGTCTCACACACTGTTGATCAGTGGCTGTTTGGATGGAGAGACCCGTTGATGGCGCAATTAGATGGAAATCTATCTGATATTTCTCTGGGGTGGCAATCTCTAGAATCTAATAAGACATTTTTCGGTTCCCCCAACGTGTCGACTGGAAATGGGACCAGTTACACTGTTTGTACTGGAGAGAATCCATCTTGTGATACTGGAGAAATTCTTGAACAGGATGGAAGTCCCTACTTGTTTTGGCGAACTCCAGAAAATGAGATTGCCACTTATGGCGGAATAACTCCTGAATCTCTTTCAGGCACCTCAGGTGGATTCCTTACGGGTGAAGGTGATCTACTAAATTTGGGAGACTATGCAATAGTTGAACCTGTAAAGCAGGATGATGGAGAATATCTTGGAATGCCAGTAGAAGTATGGACTGCTAATATTGCGCCTGGAGATAGATTGATTCAGGCAAAGTTGACAAATCAAAAATCCTTAGTTGATATATTCCCTGGTGCTGTTCCTATTTACTTCAGTGCTGATGTGGAACTAAAAGTTCAGCATGATGCTAGAATAATCGTTTCAGGCGAATCAACCAGTTATTTCTACATCGATACGAGATTCATGTCAGAACAGGCGGAATCCCCTCCGACCGAATCCGATTTACAACCTGTTTTCAAGATTGAAACAGGAGCAGGTGCAGATCAAGATACAGTCGATCAGATGCAAAGCGGAATAATAGATAATCAGAAACAACTCACCTATTGGACTAACTTTGATACTGGCGCTAGTGCGTTCTTCATAGACCAGGTAACGGTTTTGATTTATTTTGTTTCAATGCTACTATTGATTACAGGGTGCGTAGGTTTGATTCGAGGAAAAAATGAATCCGACATCGAAGATGTCGAGTAATACATTATCTATCGTCTTTGCACGGCTAACTATATGCAAGATGATTCTCAAGAGCGTTCTAGATTTAGAAATTTAAGTCAAAATGCCGAAAAAACTCAAACAGTTTACCATCCAGGTGTAGCGATTCAATCTCCAGCGACGATGAAAGAAGATCTTGATACTTCAAAAATTGGGATGTTATTTTCTATAATTGGGGGCGTAATTGCTCTAGCAATTGCTATTGGACAATTCATGACCAGTGAATTAGATAGTGATATGGAATTCCTCTATCTTGCATCTGGAGCGTTCTTACTAGTTCTTGTATCATATGGATTTGTTGAGATACAATATCGTAGGCATAAACAGATTTCAATTGTTCACGACTATGTTCTTTCATTTGGCCATCTATTTGCAGTACTTGGTGGATTTTGGTTAAGCAGATGGGCACTTTATTTCTATTGCGGATATTTCCCTGATGATGGAATAATGTGTCATGGAAAGTCGGGTGGTTCGGGTTGGATTCCTGGTGAATGGGGTATTTTAGCACAAGCAACAATATTTGCATTACTGGGTTTTTCCCAGTGGCTTCACAATGATAGAGTCAAGGCTACCATTCTCCCACGGATGGTCACGGTTTTATCTCCTCTAGTCATTCTTCTGATAGGAGCCGAGATTTGGGTAGGTTGGGCGGATGGAGTCATATCCTTACCACTGATTTTATCGATTATAGGACTAACTGGAATGGGTATGTGGCTTGGCTCAACTTCCAATCGTGCCCCGCTATTTCTTTCATCAGCGTTCCTTTCTTCATTTATTCCAATATTATACGAATTTTCAGTTGGCGGTGGTGCAGGTCTTAGCCTTCTAGTATTGATTGTGTTGATGCAAGGAGTTTTTGCCTCAGCTAAAGGGCTATCCCGTTCGATGATACAGCATGGATCAATTGGATTGGTGTTAATGGTTCTAATTGCAGAGTTGTGGGCAGTTTCAGAAGATTTGAATATTGTAATTGTCAATACCATTGATAATTCAATCATTAGTTTGCCATTATTAATTTGGCTTTCACTTCTAGTTGGCTATTTTATTCCAGTTCATATGAGGAGGGTTCCATGGATGCCAATTGGATTAGCAGTGGGTTTGATATTCCTCCCATCTCCTGGTTCTGCCATTGCTTGGTCTCTAGCTATAATCGCCTTTGTTTACATGCTAAATGTTCCTAAGACTAGGCGATGGGTGGCAGATTGGACCTACATAATGTTGGCAACCTCCTGGTTCATCATTGATTTGTTGTCATGGATTGGTGATCCATTTGAAGTACTTGCTTTGGACTCAAATTTCCTTATCGTTCCACCTGCCGCTTTGTTGGTTTTAGGATATGTGGGTAGTCAATATAATCGAATTTCATCAGCACCATATCATCTTGCTGTACTTTTGATTTTATTTTCTCATGAGATGTTGTTTGGGACAAATACTTGGTTGCCATTGCTATTCGTAATCTATCTGATTTCATTGGTTCTACGTGAAGCAACAAATGCTAACAACATTGATTCAGATGATACTGAGAGTCGCAAAAATGTATCAGTATTGGTTCTAGTAACTGGATTTTCAATATTCATTCTTGAATGGATGAATCGACTAGACACAGGTCTTGGGGAATTAATTGGTGTTTCAGAGTTGGGTGTGGAGGCGCTCATACTTGCTGTTGCTCTGTACGCATTGGGTAGAAATTTGAGAAATATCGAATACGACATTGGTTGGATGGGTAGTAACTTGACTAAGTCAGTGATTAGGGTTTCTGATTGGAACCCAAATACTAGGGAATGGACATCCAAGACTAGCAAGTTTGAGCCAATTTGCTTGGGTGCAGCTATGCGGGGTAGTATGATTTTCCCCCTCCTAATATTCTCTTTGTCAGCAGCAGCAGGAACTGAGACTTGGGTAGTGTTGCTTCTATTGATGCCAATCATCGTATTAATGCGCGAGATATTGTTTGAATTGCCATCAGATAACAAAACGAGGGCAGCAGGAATCTGGCTTCTCTTCTTTGTTGGATTGCCATGGTCTTTCAGAATTCATGAGTCTCTAATTTCAGGGGGGGGTGATTCGGTAGTAATGGCCCAAATCGTATTTGATTTGATTATGCTCTCAGGACCATTACTCGGACACATGATGTTAATTAGACAAGGTGTCGATTACGAAGAAGGTAACGCTTCAGACTGGATTCTATACGGTGTAATGGCTGTGGCTCTACTAGATGTTTCAGGAGGAATATTACTAATCAGCATGTTACTATTGGTGATTATTAGAGGAATTCAACATAGAAGACCCCGCCCATTGTCAATCTTGCCATTCGTTTGGGCATTTGGTGCATTGTTACTAATTTCATTACCAGCAACTATTATCGAAAGCGGCCCTCAAATAGACGCACTCTTAGAATCTAGAAGTTCTCTATTCTTAGGTATTGAATATCCAGCATGGGTGGGATTGGGATGGATCGTTGCTGGATTACCAGTATTACTCCTTTATTTGAGAGATACAATGAATTCAAAATCCGAGGAAGTTGAGAGTAATTTCCCAGTGATAGTTCCATCTATTTCGGTAATAGCTGGATTACATCTATTGATTCCAGGCCCTCATCTTTTGCTACTAGCGGCTGTTATTTTTGCAGGATTTGCAGCTTATTACGGTGGCAAACTAGTTATATTTTGGTTATGGCCATTGATGTTCTTAATTTCTCTAAATTATTCTGCTTCAGAGGAAGGTTGGTTCGGTTCAGACATCGGACAAGAAGTATATACGATCTCATCATTAGTTACATGGCTGATTACTATTCTTTACTGGAAAGGAATCATTCAATCTAGAGCCGGAGAGGTGAAAGATCCTGAAGATAACCAATTTGCATTTTTACCTCAATATTTTGTTAAAGTTGAAACGACCTCATCCCGAACCGCTCTTGGGAATGTTTTGCTAATCCAAGCAGCTATTTTCAGTTTAATTGGCTGGGAATCTTCCTATGGGCTAGTTTTCTTGGCTACAACTATAATCATGTCATACAGGTTTTGGTTGCAGCGTTATGGAAAGATGATGTTAGGTATGGCTTTCTTTGAAGCCCTAGCAATTGGAAACACTGCTTTGTTATTGTTTGAAAAATATGAATTTGAAGCAATGGGGTCTTGGCTTGTTCTATCAGGTCTAATTATGACTTGGGCTTCGTGGCGAAATTGGGATTGGGAGTGGCAAGAAGAGAGCGATGAAACCATAATCAAATTATCAAATAATTCGGGAATTTTTGGAGCTATTTTCGTGCCAATAGGTGCTCTAATGCTTTCAGATGATACTGGAATCTGGATGTTTGGTGCAGTTCTGTCAGTGTTTGGTGGAATACAGATGATGATTGGTTTCGAGCAAGACGAGAGGTGGAGGAGAATCTACACTTTGATTGCTATTCCTATTGGAATTCTAATAGTTGCAAGTGATATTTCCAATGGTGTTTTGCAAGGGGTGATGTATCTACTTGCAGCTCTGACCCTATTTGGCCAGGGATTCCTATACATGTCAAGGGCTGGACTTCAAGTCTCAGGAACCTCTGAAGAGAGTGGCCTTGTTGCAGAAGGCATGGTAGCACCACCTTCAGCGTCACCTTCAACGGCAGAACCTCTAGAAATCCCTGAACCTGTATTGTCTCAAGAAGAGGAAGAAGTTCAATCAGAACCAACCCCTCCTGAAATAATACCGCCAGTTCCACAGAGATTTGACAGTGGTGAAGGATTTGATGTTGAACTACCTTTAGATGTTAGATCTAGAATCGGATTGGCCTTGCAGGGTACAAATTATGAAGGATTCAGGCCTGTTGTAAAATGGGATTCTTATGGCCGAGTAATACTTGATTTTGAGCCAATGAACGAATAATGATTCATTCACCCCAAGGGTGCCATACTCCATCGCCATCCTTCAAACGATAGTGGAATTTGCCATCCTCATTTCTCCATTCGTATCCATTACTTTCTGTAATTTGATAATTTACTGATGTATCTGGTATATCTGGTACAAATGCAGGTTCATGCCCCTGAAGCATATCTTGCACAACTAGTGCAGTCTGAACTTGTGTTGGAGGGAACCCCTCTACATCAAGAGCATCATCCAATTCTGCACGCAGGCGCTCTAATCTAATTCCTTGATGTGGCCCTAGTAATCTAAGCATTAGTGCTCTTTCAGCTCTTATTGCCACCTCTTCAATTTCTTGCTTTGTGGATGCTCGCTTGAGTTCTTCTTCAAATTCATCCACTCTTCTATTACGAGTAACAAGTCCGAATGCCAGCCATGAAGCCAATGGTACGCCTGCAATAACACCAATTAAGTCCCACCAACTTAGTCCTATTCTAGTTCCTGGAATAATTAATTCCCATGATTCAATAGCATGTGATTTAGGATCTTTTGGATCAGTACCATCTTGCAATTCATAGATATCTGAATACCCATCCCCATCGTCATCGGTGTCAGTATTGTCTCCAATAAGATCTCCGTCAGTATCAATCCATTCGTTTGGGTTATCAATGAATGAATCGTTTGCATCAGGCCAGCCATCGTTATCTTTGTCATTTGGTAGAGGATCAGGATTGCTACCGTTTGGATTATCTCCTAGTCCATCACCATCACCGTCTTCCCATTGCGAGTTGTCATTGGGAAATACATCTTCTGAATTGATAATTCCATCAGCGTCCCAATCATCAGTACTTCCTAATCCATCGCTAGGGTGGGGGTCTATTGAGTCTGGAATGCCATCCCCATCAGTATCAGGGCAAGCAACGAATAGGATGCTAGAATCACCAGGTTGCAACTCACAATCATCATTTAGATCGCTATATCCATCATTGTCGCTATCAATACATCCAAATCTATCAATTGTCGAAGTGCCTCCAACAAGAGGGCAATCATCATCTTCATCGATCAATCCATCATTATCTTGGTCTGTACAACCAAACCATTCAACGAATTCACCCTCTATAATCTTGAATTGACTGGTTCCAAAAGTGTCAGGGCAAGAATCTGGTTGCAAACCCATTTGATTATCCCCGAAGCCATCCCCATCTTGATCCCTCCATTGAGTTCCTTCGAATGGGAAGGCATCTGCATCTCCATTTGGATGTGATTGTGAATCATAATCGGGATCAGAATATCCATCTCGATCATAGTCTTTGCACCCTCCTCTATCTTCAGTACTACTTCCTTTGTCATTCAAACAACCATCGCTAAGTTGGTCATCAAAGCCATCACCATCTTCATCACTCCATATATTTGGATTGTCAGGATCAAAATCACCTTCATCATGCCACCCATCACCATCACTATCTAGGCATCCAAATACATCTTCCGTTGATGTGCCAGCAATATCTATGCAACCATCAGGATTGTTTCCTTTGCTATTATCTCCAAAGCCATCATTATCGCTATCATTCCATTGTGTATGGTCGCCTGGAAAAGCATCACCCTCATCAGATCGCCCATCTGCGTCAGCATCAGCACATCCAAATCTATCGACATGAGATGTCCCTAATTGGTAAGGACAGTCATCGAATGGGGGAATTGAGCCAAAGAGGTGTTCATCTTCAAATCCATCATTATCATAATCCCACGGGGAAGGGTCGGGTATTGATGCATTCTGAATCAATTCTCCAAGTTGGCGATTTTCACGATATGATGAAATTGTTTGGTCGTTCCAATTATCTCCTAATCCATCTCCATCTAAAT
>CAYNXD010000054.1:0-14605 GCA_964401115.1 uncultured Candidatus Poseidoniales archaeon
CCACTCAGTTCGATTACCTGCATAACGTCAACTCTCCCAAAGCCTTCACTTGCATTCCACGATTGGCCATCGATTGAGTCAATCTCATCAACTATATATTCGCTATAATTCTGTAGTGCAGACTTAACATCTTCAGGCTCATAGGATGGATTGGCCTGCAATATCAAAGCACAAATCCCAGATACAATCGGAGTTGACATACTTGTGCCCGACATCTGAACATAACCGTCATTAGCAAGTGCAACCGAACCACCAATAGGGCCACTAGCAGCATGCTGTGATGAATATATGTCAGTCCCAGGGGCAATTACATCCGGTTTCAATTCATCCCAATCATCATCATCACCATCGTCTTGACGCGGTCCCCAATTAGAATAAGATGCCACTTCATCGTCACCACGTATTACAGTGTCCATATCATCAGATGCAGCCACTGCAATACATTTGTCAGCTGATGCTGGAGACGCTACATAATTTGCTTCATCGTTACCCATTGCACAAACTGGAATTAATCCTGCATCCCATGCGTCATTGACTAAACGAGCATCTGCACCAGACCCGTTATCACCTGTATCTTGACCACCTAGTGGGGATCTGGCACGACCAAATGACATAGAAATGATATCAATACCATTGCTAGACGCATTATTATCCCAATCTGTGTTCTTGTTATTTATCGTCCAATTGATTCCTGCAATCGTGTATTGAGTATTCGAACGTCCAACATCAGTGAAAACCTTGACATCGACAAGATACGCTCCAGGAGCAACCCCCACATGGTTTCGGCTTGCATCACCCGTTCCAACTGCAATCCCAGCAACATGAGTACCATGGCCTGCAGTATCGTCTGGGTCTATCGAACCATCAGTTTCCTGACTATTCAATGAATCTGTGGCATCAAAACCTGCTAGCCATTTCCTATCATCGTAGGAATTAGCGTCAGCATCTGGATCGTCATTAACATCGTCAAAATCGTTTAGAGACCGATGTTCGTTATCAACTCCTGAATCAAGAATTGCAATTACCACCCCATCTCCCCGGAGACCCATCATATCAGCAGTACTGGTGTAGGTTTCACTGGCTCTTGCTTTAACTGCTCTAGATGCAACAGACATTGAAGGAACCATGACATTCTGCTGTTCAATTACGACTACCCCCTCTAGATGATACAAATCCATTAGAGCACTCTGAGGGACCTTGTCGACTATTATCGAATCAATTTCACCGACTGTGAAAAAGGTCGCACCACCCTCTTTATCGACCCAGCCGTGTTCAAGGAGGATCTCTCTAACTTGAGCCATTTCTCTCTCTTCTGGATGCCAAGCGAAATCGATAATTATGGCCACAGTTAATCGTCCATCATCACCAATAATTGCAGTGGGGGATTGTGAAGGATAAATATCGGCAAGGACGTATTGCAATCGATCATCCATTCCATTCCAATCATCATCTGGACCATACCCAAACCACCATTGCGGCTCTTCATGTGTCCAACTGTCGGCAGGAATATCTGGCAGACGAACTGGTGTAGGGCAAATTACACCTTCCGAACAATACAATGGCGGAAGGCCATCAATTAGAATTGGAGGTTGCAAATTTTCCGAGGATGCGGATTTGGTGTCTGAATTTATTGATGACAACTTGTCTTGGTGTAGAGATGTGAAGGTGAGTGTTATGCTTGGGACAAGCATTAGCAAGACTAGAAGAAGTCCTATTCTAACACTTCGACTTGACATGATTCAATCTCCCAACGGAGTCTATGACTCCGAAGTGGGCTATAAGCACGATTGCGAATAGTTTGCTTATGGGTTACTTACTCCATAGGAGTAAAAACTCCATTTCAAGGCCATAAGAGATGCTTGCGGCTATTTTGGCAGTGTAATTGTGCTACTTCATCACTAATTTCAACCTTCAACTCCGAATCGCATTCTGGACAGCGAGCTACTTCAGACAATTCCTCTAACCAGGCACGTCTAGTTTCCAATTCATCACCTTCTTCCCTGAGCCTTTGCAGAACGTGTGATGCTTTGCCTTCGAGAGGTTTGCCAGCGTCATCCCATGGATCAAATTTGAGGCCCCCCATTCTATTTTTTTTATGTAACTCATCACCTTTCTCAGCCGCATATGCACTAGGGCCACCATCTCTAATCTCGGGCGGTGTTGGCCCTCCTTTGGCAATAGGTCTAGCAACAGCATAGCAAACGAAGAATCCCCCAATATGAGCTAGATGAGCTATCGATGAAGAGTCAGTCCATCCACCATACAAAAGTCCTACTTGAGCTATCTCCAAACCTAACTTGAGTAGCGCAATCAAAGAAACGGGCCATTTCCTTATCAGAACCAATGGAAATTCAATCTCATCTCTAGGCCAACATGCTAGATAGCACCCCAGTAAGCCAAACGCTGCACCACTCGCCCCAAGTGCAAAACGATATTCTCCCCAATGTGAGAACCACCAAGCAAGATTTCCTGCCACCGCTCCAATTAGATATACCACTAAGAAACGTCCTCGGCCAAGTCGTTGTTCAAGAGGTACTCCGACCAGAGCAATGACCAAAACGTTGCCAAGAATGTGCTGAAAAACCAAACCGCCTCCCCTACCAGCAGCATGAAGCCAAGCAGCTGTGAAAAGACGATGAAATTCAATCGGTGAGGTCTGCCACATTGGATTAGTAGCAAAGGCAAGTAAAAGAAAATCCCTCGTCCCATCGAAGAATTGGAGGATGGTTTGAAACACCCAGCAGAGTAGTAGAGAGACCACTATTGCCAACGAGATTGGGATACGCTGCCTCCATGCGTAATAGATTGGTGCAAACGCTAGAAAGAGGAAGGCCAAGACAATCCCCCACCCCAAAGGAGCCACGCTACTCCATAGACCACTCGACATCTTACTCATGTGCCGGAGGGGATTGGTGCAAATCACCCTTCGGGTGGTTGCGGAGAACTCAAGCCGAATGCCATACTCGCCCCGCTATGGCAGATGATTCGGGGCTACTTGAGTTGTCGTCAGTATCTGTCCGCAGAGGGCGCGTTACAGTTCTCAATTCAATAGACTTGAAGGTTTCATCTGGCGAAATTGTGATTCTAATGGGGGAAAATGGTTGTGGGAAATCCACACTTCTCGAAGCTGCTGCTGGATTGCTTCCACTTTCAAGTGGCGAGGTTCATCACTCAGGGCAACTGGTTCGAGACAGCGATGGTAGAAGAAACAAACCAAGTCCATTCGGGCTCACACTACAAAATGGTGGGTTTTCTCAAGATGAGTTAGTAGAGGAAAGAATTGCTACTGCCATAGAAGTATCAGGATCCATGACAGATGCTGATTGGATTTCTTCTCGTCTAGATGAATGGGGGTTACGACATCGAGCCAAAGACCGAATTGCATGGCTATCAGGCGGTATGAAAAGGCGAGTTGGAGTTCTGGCAGGAATTGTTCCTGCTTTGGTAGATAATGAAGCAAGACTAATTTTGCTTGATGAGCCTTCAGAAGGACTGGACGAAAATAGTGTTGATACTCTAAAAAATCAAATCTCTTTGCTTTCAGACATGGGCCATGGAATAATGATAGCAACTCATAATGAAAGCCTCGCATCATTAGCAAATAGACGAATTACTGTTAGTGATTCTTCTATTTCACTTGAGGAAATTGAGCAACCAAATAAAGTAACAAAACATACCCATATTGCCCCTCTAAAGAAATTAAATGAAAACCTCTTTACAAATCCACAAAACAAATGGATTAACAACTTAGAAAAAAGGACAAAAATTTCAACGATTAATAGATCAGCATCCGGACTCATGGCATTATTGGTTGTTGCAGGAATGTTGGCACAAATTACAGCACCTAGCAACACATCATGGCTCGCACTATTAGCCCTTACACCGCCATTCATTTCAGCACTGGTAAGACCTGGCATGCTGTCTCACCTCTCTGATTCTCGCGCACAGGAATGGTGGAATGCACAACTGGGACAAAACCTACAGATGAGTAAGTTCCTACCGCCTATGACATTAGTTCCAATATTACTTACCTTGATTTCTTCATATTTGGTGATTGGATTTGTAAATTTACAGGTATTATTGATTGCTTTTGCAATCTCATTTTTGACTGGTGGATCTGGAAGGATTCACGCACTTGAAAGCACCTTTCCCCGCCAAGGTGCTACTATGATAATTCTACTACAATTAATTCTCATTTGGCCATTCCTTCTATTGGTAGACTTGTTGTCTATGGATGCTTCTACATTCGCTACAAGAGATTCTGAGATTCAACTTCTAACTGCTATAGTAATTCCTCTTTCAATTTGGTTATTGCTACCAATGATTTCTCCCGAATGAGAATTGTGGCCCATCACCTTCAAGCGTGAATAGCATTTCAACGAGGTATGAGCATGCGGCCACCTCAGATTGCGGTCGGCCTGAGCATCCTAGGCCTGATAATGGCGGGCATCACTCTTTGGTTGGGTTTCACTTGGGCACCCGATGTAAATCCTGATGATTGGTCTGCTCCTGAAGCCTATCGAATTCTCTTTTGGCATGTACCCGTGGCTTGGGCGTCATTCAACGCCTCTGCACTACTTTTCATCGGTTCTACAGCGTGGTTTGCAAAGAGGTTAGAATGGGGTTGGAAACTTCACGTTGTGGGAGCAAATCTAGGACTGGTATATGGGCTGTGTGTAATGATTAGTGGCCCAATATGGGGGGCGGCAGAATGGGGTACTCCTTGGGACCTAACTGATGTTCGACTCAACACCTTTGCAATATTAGCTGGAATCTCATTATTCCTTGTCATGGGGCATCAAAGACAGGCCGATAATGAAGATACAAGAGACACTTTTGCAACCGTGGGAATTTTTGGTTTTGTTCTGGTTCCACTAACCATTATGGCCATACGGATATGGGAAAATCGTCACCCACCACCAATCATTAATGGTGATGGAAATAGTGGTTTAGATTCAGAGATGTTACTAGTATTATTGTTTGGAGTAGCCGCATTCCAAATATTAGTAATTGGACAGATTATGATGAGGTATATTATTAGTGGTCTTGAAGAGCGGCTGACAGTTGTTCAAAATACGATAGACGGGGGAAATTAAGTGGCTGATGGAATTCTATTTCTTGCCATAGCTTATGTGGCTATGATTGGAATAATTGGTGGGTGGACTTGGAATCTACTAAAACGCATGAATGAACTTTCTGATCGGCTTTCAGCTGCTGAAGCCACATTTATTGAAAGTTCAGACAATTATTCTGAAGATGAGTAACCGCCCACGTAGTGGGCGGATTATTTGCCGGCTGGTGCAAGACTTCAAGCGAGGCGTTCGTGGCGCAAAACACACCGGAGGTGTGATTGTGTCCCTAGGCAAAGCTTTCTGCGTTGTTTGTGCTTCAGAAGATGAACTCACCAAAGATAGGTTGTGCATACCGTGCTTCAAAGATAGAACCACACTCTCAAAACTTCCAGAAACTATCCAAGGATTTAGATGTCCAAAATGTATGATGTATATGCAAGATGGACGTTGGGGTCATCATGAATCCGACGAATATCACGAAGGACTAGTGGGAGAAACTCTTGAGGTAGAAAATCGTGCTGAGGCACTAGGGATAGCCATAATGACTGAAGGGATAGATGAGAGAAATACAAGATTGTCTGTTCAAGTCACCGGATTAATTGATGGGGTTGAGTTCGAGGATATTCATTCTTCAATAGCAAGAATATCAAACTCAGTCTGCCCCACTTGTACCCGCAAAGCTGGAAACTACTTTGAGGCGACTGTACAACTTCGTTCCTCTGGTCGAAAACTAAACGAAGACGAACTTACTTCACTACGGGGAACTTTCGATACTTACCTAGAGAGTATTGATCCTGACCCCATGTTTTTCATTAGCAATGAGGGAAAAGTCACTGGGGGTTTTGATGTGGTTCTAGGAAGTAAATCACTAGCACGTGGATGGACTAAACATCTTTTGAGGAGATTTGGCGGTACATCAAAAGAAACCAATAGCGTAGTTGGAAGAAAGGATGGAGAGGACCTCACTAGACTCACAATTTCATACCGAAAACCGGCTTTCAATTTGGGAGATGTAATTCGAAGACAGGATAGATATTGGTTAATTTTTGCATGGCAAAAGGATGGAGCAGTCATATCCTCAATTGATAGACAAGAACGTACGGGTTTGACATGGAGAGACTTGGAGAAAACCTCGGTAGAGAGTGAGGCGAAAAATCATTTGGAGGTTGAGATTCTAAAGCGTGATTCCTCGGCTGCAGATTTCATGGACCCTAATGATTGGAAGGTTCGGACAGTATCACTTCCCTACGATGATGACGGTTCTCAAGCCACACTTCACATCGCTTTGATAGCAGATGAATGGGTCGCTCTACCAGGAATGTCAGGAGGTGAGGTCAGTGAGTGATTTAGACATTGCAAGTTTGATATCTAAACTTGATACTGAAGATATGCTTGGTTATCTACGAAATTTCCCAGATGACTTCGCCAAGCAAATGGATATTTATCAAGAAAAAGGAAGAATCCCTAATTCGACATTATGTCTTGGAATGGGAGGCTCTGCCGCTGCTGGAGATTTCCTAGCATCTCTAGCAGATTCTTGTGGTTCAGTTCAAGTCAATACCTGGCGTAATTATGGATTACCAAACTGGATTGGTGAAGGTGACCTTCTAATTTCAACTTCATACTCAGGGAACACTGAAGAAACCCTTGATTCTACATCTAAAGGTGTAGAAATGGGAATTGAATCTATAGTGATATCTAGCGGAGGAACACTTTCTGATTTTGACAACCATGTGCAAGTCCCCAGTGGCCAACCACCTAGATCTGCCTTCGGTCACCTTTTTGGTGCGCTATTACGAATTGCCGTATCTAGGGGGATTGTTCCTAGTGAAGAAATTGCAACATTAACCGAACGGTTAAGTGAAACCGTGAAAGAATTTGACTTTGAAAATAATCCTGAAAGTCCGACCATCTCAATTGCAAAAACTCTACTTGAAAGAGAGATTGGGATAGTTTCTGCTCCAGAACTAGATTGTGCTGGAACTCGTTTTGTAAATCAACTGAATGAGAATAGCGGAGTTTTCGCTAGATCAAACCCTTTACCAGAAATGAATCACAACGAAATAATAGCATGGACTGATGAAGAGGCTAGTGGGAATCAGGCACTAATTTTCCTTACGTGGAGCGGTATGAATGAACGTGTTTCCAAGCGAGTGGATTGGATGATGGATTCTGTCGAAGTTGAAGTCGCTTGGCAACTTCATTGTGAAGGAGATTCATTGCTTGAAGCAATGCTATATTCCTGTGTTGCTATGGATTGGATTTCCTGCGCTATAGCCATCTTAAGAGGTAAAGACCCGAGTGCCATAGGCGCTATTCGGGATCTAAAGAACTACCTTTCTCAGTAAAGAGGACCAAGTACTACACGTGGATCTGGATAATCTCTGAGGGCTTGCTCCCGGTCTTCAAATGAAACTACTCCTGGAAGATCGTGCGTTTTTGGCTTAATCAATGAAAGTTGAAAGTGGAGATGTGGATCCCATCCGCCATTCTCATCTTTATTTCCAAACCAACCTATTACCTCGCCTGGCTTCAACATTTGACCTATGCTTTTTCCTTCCAAAGATTTAGCACTTAGGTGACCGAATAGTGCCCAAACATCAACACCATCAATTGTTTGCCTTGTGATTATGACATTACCATAATCCCCATCCTCTGGATTATATCCAAAGAAAGCGATTTCACATTCTGTAAATGCCATACATGGAGTACCCACTGGGCCACCTATGTCAATCCCCATGTGAATGAAACGCCCTCCTTCAAAGAGTTCAGTTTCGTACAAACCTTTGCGAACCTCATCGTATTTTCCAATCGCAAATTCAGAAGAATGTGATGGTACTTCACCGCTTGTTAAATCGAGTATATCATACTCCTCTGGTAGGGACACAACTTGATGAAATTGGAAATTGCCCCATTGTATATTGGTTCCACCCATAACACTTCGACTTCACATCACCACTTCAAACCGGTGGAAGAGTGATTCGCATCACTTGAAGAGTGATGCGCCTTGCCCAGTCCATGGAGGGAGACCTGACGACAGTGATTTGGCACCTAATTGCAGGTGCCGCAGTGTTATTTGGCGTTGGATTTTTCCCAGCACTATTCGTAATTAGAATACTAGATCCATTGGCAGATACATTCCGCAAATTAATGTTGATTCCCGCTATTTCTTTACTTGTTACATTTGGAGTAGCAGGTTGGATGGTTGTTCTAAGTAGCAACTTTGACCTAAGTTTGCTGTTGGTGCTTTTGATAATAGTTAACTGTGCAGCTGTTGCAGCAATGTGGCAAAAAGATGTGATTCGAGTCAGGAGATTAACGCAATGGGAATTATTGGAAGAGCATTCAGATTTAGTAGAATCAGAAGGAACTATGACTACTGATAACGACGTGAAAGCTAGTAACAATGCAACTACTGAACTGGAAGAAGATGTCGAAGAGAAAAATAAGCGCTCTGAAGACCTACAGGCTTCTCGCTCATCTTGGTTACCATTCGCACTTGCTGCTGCTGCTCTACTTTCCTTGTTACCATTGCTTTTGTTTGAATATCCAAATGGTGTTGATTGGATTGGATTTTCCACTCTAACCCATAGATTAGCAACAACTGGTGACTTATCGTTGCCTGCAATTTCAGAAGGCCAGTGGACTTATCCTCCTGCTTTCCCAGCAGTATCAGCAATGTTGGAATCTACTTTAGGAATGACTCCGGCTAGTGCCGTTCATCTAGTTGGCCAACTTTCTGTTTTAGCCCTTTTATGGGGTATTGCAGGGGCTTCTGATAGATGGGGCTCTAGTGGCCCTACTCTGCTAGCCTTGGCCCTTGCTCCTGCTCTTTTTGTAAAAGCACACGATTCTGGTTACCCAACGGTTGCTAGTCAATTAGGTCTCGTTGTAGGCCTTCTAGTACTGATTCGGCCAATGGTAGAGAGGAAAAGAGGGCAAGATATCGTGTTTGCCATATGCGTAATTAGTACAGGAGCTATTCACCCAACAGGTGCGCTATACCTCGGTACGCTTCTGGCTGCATATCTAATTGTCAATCGATTTGGCGCAAGGGCTCAAATTGCTGTAAGCAGACTGGCCATGACCTCTACAGTGGTTCTTTGTATTGCATCATACATTGTCTTGGTAACCTTTGCACCGCGTCTATTATCTGAACCAATAATTTCTGAATATGGTTGGCAAGGTGGATTCAGTCTCCTTCTCTTCAATGGTCCATTGCTCGTTGGTTTAGCAATATGGTCAATATACCGTGGAAGGAATACAATGGAAATTATGTTACTAGCAATTTGGGTAATTCTTAACTGGATATTTTCACTTGTCCATCTGCTGAATGGGATTATTGCTTTCTCGTTCCTCACACTCCTATCATATGTTCTTTACAGCATGGCCCTCCATGCTTTCCATATACCATTAGCAATTATTGTCGGAATATTGCTTTCAAATCGAGTTAAACTAACTCCTAGAGAGAGGCCTATCTCGGTTGATCAAGCAGGTGAAGAGCTTGTTCAGGAAATGTTGCAAGCAAGTCGGGAACTCTCTGCCTCTGAAATTGCAGAAAGCGCTACAGAAGCAATAGAATCCGACTCGGAAAAAATGTGGTTACCAATGGAAATACCTGAACCAGTCGACAAACGCTGGCTTGTCGCTACATTCCTTATTGTGATATTTCAGTTGAGTATTGCAAATGGTATGTTAATTGAACTATCAAATCATGAGGAACTGCGCCCGCAGACAAATGGAGATAGGAAACTAATGTCTACTCTATCTCTTCCTGAAGGATCTGTGCTTTTCACTGAAGATGGCCATTGGGGCAATCCATATGACCTATCACCAGAAATTGGAATTACCACTTTTCCGACTCTCGGATTAGTAGATGTGCAAGAGAATAATCAAGGTAAGGCAAGATCAGCAATTTTACAAGACGATGTTTCAGTTCTACAGGAAATCGGTGTGACGCATGCACTTACGAGTCCAATCGGTACTTTTGGATCAGTATTAGCTGAGTCCCCTTATTGGCAACTTAAGAACGATATCGATGGGAGTAGGTTGTGGGAATTGAACCATATACCTACAATGCAATCTGCTATCAATAGCCACTTCCTCTATCCAAATGAAGATGACTGCAATGATGGTTGTGAATGGCGTCCTGACCCATGGTGGATGGTTGATGCTGACCAACTTACAAATCGTCCAGATTCTCAACCTTTTATCTGCGAAGGAAGTATTGATTTCACTGTACCACTCGACCGAAGTAGTAGAGATCAAACTGTTAAAATTAATGTCATGATTGATGCTCCTGCAGGATTAATTGTTGATGTTTATTCTGTTGATGGGATTGAAATAGAAGGAAGGCAATTTATCACAAATGGGGGATGGCAACAAATGTCTTTGATTACAAAAACCACTCTAGCTGATAACCTAAGTGTAGAAATTGTGGTATCAGGTGGGGGTGACAGTTGGATAAACCCACTATGGATAACTGGAAGGGGAGACAAACTGTTTGACCATGATGGAATTAGAATTCATTGGGTAGAGTTGCGACCGATGGTTGCATGAAGGAGTGAGTGACATGGGTAAAACAATGAAGACACTGACCATTCTCCTCCCCGCTAGAAACGAGGTGAATGGACTAGGGGTGGTCGTTGACATGATTCCTGAAGATGAATTACGAAAACTTGGATGGAATTATCGTATTGTTCTAGTCGATGGTTATTCAACTGATGGTACAGTAAATCTTGCAAAAAAACTTGGGATTACTGTATATGATCAAAGAGGTGGGTTAGGTAAAGGAATGGGATTACGTCAGGCATTTGAACACTATCTAGGGAGCGGTGATGATGCATTGGTAATGTTAGATCCTGATGGAACATACAACCCAAAGGACATGCCTCGTCTATTACATCATATGGAGCAAGGAGAGTACGACGTTGTCATTGGATCAAGATTACGTGGGAAAATGGACGATGGGGCAATGGGGCGAGTGAATTATGTTGGAAATCACATTCTGACATGGTCCGCAGTAGCCCTCTATCGCAGATTTATCAGTGATTTATGTACGGGTTTCTGGGTGTTTAGAAGAGAAGCAATTGAAAAAATGGAACTCAATTCTATTTCTTTCGAAATCGAAGCTGAAATGTATGCTGCTTGTTGCCACAACAAAATGAAAATTGGAGAGGTCCCTATCAGATATCATACTAGAATAGGAACTGCAAAATTAGGTAGTATTCATGATGGAGTTAGAATTTTCAGGAAATTATTTGTTAGAAGGTTTTTCAGACGTCCTGTGAATTAGAAATTAAGTCTGAAATGCCTTCGGATAGGGAAATCATTGGACTCCAATCAAACATATCTTGGAGTTTTGAACAATCACCACTACTGTGCTTTATATCTCCGGCCCTTTCATCTTGATATTTGCATTCTAAATTACCTTGGATACTGTCTTCAATTACTTTCACAACCTGATTCAGTGTTACTGGAACCCCTGTACAAATGTTGAATGCTTCCCCGTGTGCTGGAGACATTGTGCCTTGTTCAAGCAAAGATTCAGCACATGTGATTAGTGCTGAAATTACATCTGAAACATGTATGAAGTCTCTAGTTTGTTCGCCATCACCAAAAACAGTGAGAGGCAGACTATTGGTAGCTCTATCGATGAAAATTGAGAGAACACCGCTATACTGGGATGATGGATCTTGACCTTGGCCGACTACATTGAAGAAGCGTAGAGCTGTTGCGGGATTTGAACCCACACCAAGAGCGCGAATAGCATAATCAACGGCTGCTTTTTGGCCACCATAATGTCCCAATGGTTCGATTGGATGGGTTTCGTTAATGGGGATGCTAACGGGCTCACCATAAATTGCTGCACTGCTGGCAAAAATTACTGGGCAGCCGGCATCTAGAATGATGTCAAGGCTTGCTTGACGATTTACTGAATCAGAGAGCAAAGGGTCACTCTCACAGAGTGGGACGGATGCAATTGCAGCTAAATGAAAGACTATGTCAATTCCATCCAATAATGATGAACGTAAATCTGAGTTGGTAATACATCCTTCAATGAAATTAGCCTCGGAAGGAACTTTCGATGAATCGCCAGATGAACAGTCGTCCAATACAGTCACATCTGCACCTAATTCAACCATTTTAGAGGATAGATGAGAGCCTATGAATCCTGCTCCACCTGTAACCAAAACCCGCTTAGATGGCCAATCCATGACATTCATGGAGGGGTTGGTGGCTTTAGCACTTCACTCTTCTTCCTCAACCGGAATCGATTCAAACTTGGAAGTGTCCACTGCAGGGGGTGTCTTCCAACCGGTAGAATCTGAAGGGGCTGGTAATTCCTTGTTCCCTGCTTTATCCTTAATTCCTGCATTAATCATCTTCTCACCGGTCTTTCGGATACTTTGTGGGCCCTGATAGGCTGTTACGGCTTCATTATACTTCTCTGTAGCCTTTTTCAAACCGTCACCGACACCTGCCAATCTATCGCCAAATTTCACATGACGTTCATACAACTCTACTGCCAAATCCTGAATCTTCTGAGTGTCTTCGTCTATTTTGTAGGCTGCCCATTCATCTCTAATCATGGTCAATAGAGCCATGACCATGGTAGGGGTTGCAAGTAATACTCCATTGAGATAAGCGGCTTCTTGAAGAGGTACTTTTACCCGTCCATGAGTATTTCGACCTTTGTCATTTTTGTAAGCCATAGCAAGAATGTGATCCCCAGGGATGAACACTAGTGTGAATGATGGGCCTTGCACTCCAAAGTGCTCTTCTAACATCTTAGGATATTCTCGTTGCTTGATACCCTCCTTTTTGTCCATTATGGCACCCCAAATGTTGTCTGCAATCGAGGAAAAAGCAGCATTTCTGTCCTTTTCACTCGGAATCTCCATTGCCTGATCATAAAGACTAACCAGTGGACCCAGTAATGCCTTTGAATCAATTGCAATTGCTGAACCATCTGCAAGCATTACTGTGAAATCAGGACGGCTCAATGGTTTGCTGCTTTTTGTTAGTACTAATTCAGGGTGGTAGGTGACATCTTCGACGAGTCCTGACATGTTTAGAATCGATTCGAAGGAAGCCTCCCCCCAATTACCCCTATCTGCAATGTTTCCCGAAAGAGCCATTTTCAGGTTTCTTGTAGTCTGTCTAGTGGCGTCATTATCTTCTCTGAATTGTTCAGTAAGCCCATCTAATTCCTCGAATTTTGCAATAATATCGGCATTTTGTTGCTTAATTTCATCCAATGGAAGATCTTCCAAAACGGCTTCCTCAACAGTGGCTTTCCTTTGCTCAATCACTTCAAGCAATGCACCTGGTGCTAGTTCTTTGAATCTCTCGATATAATCGGGTTCTTCAGGAATAATAACGTTAGAAGATTTAACTGCACGAATAATCAAATAAAAGCCAACTAAAAGAGTCAGAAATATAATCAGTGATAGTAAATATAGAAGGAAATTTTCAGGCATGATGATACGAAGAAGTGACGGTATTTGAAGAATGTCATAACCGACGTTGCTATGAATAAAAGGCTGTTCGAAGTTATTGAGGTGACAACGTGCGTACAAAGGTGGCACTACTAGGTTCCAGCGGAATGGTGGCACAACGATTCCAGCAACGCTTGTCAAACCATCCTTGGTTTGAATTATCTGCTGTATTTGGTTCTCCAAAACAACAGGGTAAGCAACTCTCGGAAATACCTTGGAATCTACCTGAATTAAGACCACAACTACCTGAGCTTGAGGTTTTATCATGTGAAAAAATGAACCTAAAGTTTCAATTAGATAAATTAAATATTCAATTGGTTTTTTCAGCACTCCCAACAGACATAGCCCTAGAATTAGAACCCTTTCTAAGGGATTCAGGAAAACAGGTTTTTTCCAACTCTGCAGCACACCGTATGTCGCCTGATGTTCCACTAATAATCCCAGAAATAAACCCAGACCAAATGATGATGTTGAGAAATCCAACATCGGGATTTATCATATGTTCAACAAATTGCACAGTAATGCCAGTAGCGATGCCCCTCAAACCAATTTGGGATGTTTATGGATTCAAAAGTGTGGAAATCGAAACCGAGCAATCACTATCCGGAGGAGGATATGAACTACTAATTTCAGCTAATAATTTTTCATCTGAGATCCCAGGGGAAGCAGAAAAAATATCAGAAGAGTGTCTTCGATTACTTGGAAAACTTGGATTCGCGGCGGAGCCTGCCCAATTCGTTACCCAAGTAAGATGTGAGAGGGTAATGAGAGATTATGGCCATGTAGTAAAAATGAAAATAACGCTTGAAAAGGATGCTTTCATTGAAGATATTGAGGAATTAATTTCTAACTTCTCATCAAAACCTCAAGAAGTTAATCTCCCATCAGCACCAAAATTACCCCTAATCCTCAGTAAATCTCCAATCAATGTTGAGTCCGCATGCAGGGCTGGAACTGAATTTCATGAACAAGACCCTGCAATTGATTTGAAGTTAGGAATGGCAATCACTGTTTATGATTTAGAGCTGAATG
>CAYNXD010000055.1:0-11198 GCA_964401115.1 uncultured Candidatus Poseidoniales archaeon
GTACCGCCTGTTATTTCCTTAACTGAAACATCTACGTCTACAGTTCCACTAATCGAATCGAGACCTGTGTTCTGTACGGTAACGTTGACTTCTCTTGTCCCTTCACCAATCGTCATACCACCTGTATCAGGATTGAAAGAAGCTGGCGAGACAGACATCGCTGAGATCCCTAAATCTTCATTGTCAAGTTGAACTACTGAAATAGCATCCAAGTTCCCACAACCAAAACCATTCAACTGTGGGTTTAGTGGATCAAATGCACATCCTTTGGAATCTATGTGAAGAGCTCCATTTGAATATTGGAAGGTATAATCTCGGTTCCCTATTGCCAAATCTAGTGCGCTGGTTGGACCACCTGCAAATTGACCTACAAGAACCATAGTTGGTCTTCGACCCACCGGCATTGATTGTGGTGAGAGGAATCCACCTGCCCCGTCGGCAAGTATGATTTGTACCGTATTCAACTCATCTAGATTGTTCGTGGAATAAGATGTGACTGTGTTACCACTAGCTCCTTGCAAACTGGTAATTGTCGAATATGTTGGAACTACCAAATCTATGTCCCCATCTTGATTGACATCTTCAAGTGCAACTGATGCTGGCATGAAATCCCCTATAGGAGGAGACACAGCCACCTGCTGCCAATTGTTCTGTGCAGGACAAGGGGCAGCAGCACAGGTCTGTACTACGATAGAGTTGAAATCTGTAATTGCCATTGTGTCAATCTTGCCATCACCATCTGCATCTGCAATGTCAAAAGAACCCGACTCTGAGTTCAACTTGATTGTGTGTTGCTTATTGGGGTCGTTCCATGCTGCGAATGTATCGAGCGTACATTCGAATTCAACGATGGATACATTGTCCCAATCACCATCAGCATATCCTGTGGCTGCATTATAGCCGGTTCGGAAGAAGATGAATGCATCTAGGTCATCACAGTCGTTACCAGCACCAGGTATTCCACCACCTACTACTGCTTCACCAAAATTACCGAGCCTTAGATCTGCATAGACCTTGTTGGCTAGATTATCAAGAGTTGTTATTTTGTGATTGGTTGCAGCGTTGTTACGTTGTGAGCCACCAAGGTAAGTTAGCAAACGCTGAGTACCGGATGCAATATCTTGAAGTTCAAGTGCCACAATATCATCAATACCATCGCCATTGACATCAGCAATTTGGAATTCCCAAACGATATCCCCCATGGTATATACTGCATCCTCAGTAAAGGAACCGGTACAGTCGTCATTGGTTAGGACTGTTAGATTACCACGTATTACTTCTGTAGAACCAAACACTTGGATATTTCCTTGGTAAAATACAATATCATCCTGACCATCATCGTCAATATCACCAACTTCTACTCCACCAACGTCTGCAATGGATGTAAATCCTGCTCGGCGTGTATTGTTGTTTGAGACCCAAATATCAGAACGATCCTGATAGGTCCCTCCATCATTCCAAAGAATGGACAAGAAATTGCCCATCTCACTAGCGGTCACGATATCATCATCTCCGTCACAATCGAAGTCCCCAGTTGCAAGATCCAATGGGTTTCTTGTTACCGGGTATTGCTTCGAATTACTCGCTGCTACATCCATTACTGCCAACGAAGTTGACAGCACCATCAATGCTACGAGTGCAAGAGCTTTGACTCGCGACTTGTTCATATTCAGTTCAAAGGTATGGCTCGACATACTGACCGACCGACTTTGGGTGCTCTTATTACCCCTTTCGTGCGCGTGTGCGAAAAATGCTAACTCTATGGGTCCGCAGTACAACGTTTAACATTAATCAATGTTAGTTTTCGAACAAAATCGCACACCTCAAAAAAAAATGCGATTTTAGGGGGCATCTAACCATGCAGGAGAGGGGCCATATCCCTCCTTAGTTCCACCATATATTTTGACTAATTTTCCTAATTGATACTGAGTTTCAAGCCAACCTTCAACCAGCTCATCATCTAAATCGTGCCTACCTTGAATAGTTTCAACAATTACATCGGTTGGTAGCCCCATAACACCAAATCTTCTAACTGCTAAACGTAACGCTTCCCTTAACCAACCTTCAGCAACAGGTTCAGTAGAAGGAGAACCTTGAGGGGGCTTTGGCGCCTCATCATATTCATCTAGAATTTCTCTTAAGGCAGAGGTAGTTGGTGATTCTTCTTTGAATATCCCCAATTTAGCCATCTCTTTGTCTAAATCTAGCTCCCCTATTATTCTACGAACGGTTGCCACTTTACTAGGATCAGGAGGTGGCCCTGGAAGATTCTTCCTTCCACTTCTTGGAGAGGATGAAATAATCGATTCATCATCAGAATCAGTGCTGAGCCTTTCAAGCCAACCTATGTCTAGAAGACCTAATTTTTCTCTCCAACCTGTTACCCAATCCGCCTCGCCCTCAATTAGGACCTCAATGGCTTCATCAACTGAGCGGAAGCGAAAGCAGGTGCGGATTCCTTCGACCATGAGTGTTAGCGTACAGGGGTGGTTTTTGAACCAACCGTCAAAAAGTTATATTTTTTCTTTAAGGTCAAGGATTTTTCATTAATCCAATTTCGTAATAGATTTACAAATTATTAGGACACAAATGGAAATGTTTCAGTTATTTGCAATGTTTCTAAGAACAGTCTGAAGAATTCCACCATTATTGTAGTAATCAACCTCAACAGGTGTATCTAGTCTAACAATTGCATCGAATTCTATACTTGAGCCATCTACTTTGTGTGCTGTTATTGTCATAATGCTAAGTGGAGTGAGATTATCCCCCGTTGGAATATCATAGATCTCTGTCCCGTCAAGCCCAAAAGTTTCAGGGGATTCACCAGGTTTGAAAGTTAGTGGCAAAACACCCATGCCTACGAGATTTGACCGATGAATGCGCTCAAAAGATGTAGAAATCACAGCTTTGACACCCAGTAACATTGTCCCTTTAGCCGCCCAATCTCTACTACTACCCGTACCATATTGAGACCCTGCAATTACTACAAGAGGCGTTCCGCTCTCCTGATAACGCATACTCGCATCAAATATTGACAGTACTTCACCTGTTGGGAAGTAAGTAGTGAAGCCCCCTTCGGTGCCAGATGCAATCTTGTTACGAATTCGTACATTGGCAAATGTCCCACGCATCATAACTTCGTGGTTTCCTCTTCGACTACCAAAGGAATTGAAATCACGTGGTTCCACTCCATTTTCCATTAGATATTGACCTGCAGGCCCGGTATGTGGGAAAGCCCCGGCTGGTGAAATGTGATCAGTCGTAACTGAATCCCCCAACATTAACAGGACCTTTGCCCCTACAATAGGTTCTACCTTATCTGGTATAGGCGTTATACCTTCAAAGAAAGAGGGTAGGCGAATGTAGGTTGAGTCCGAGGACCACGGATAAAGAGCGCTTGGTTTTGAGGGAATTGCATCCCAACGTGGCTCACTGGTAACATCTGAGTACCGAGAGCGGAACATCTCAGGGGTGATTGAAGCCGCCATAGTCCTACGTACTTCTTCATCACTGGGCCAAATGTCAGAGAGAAAGACTTCGTTACCATCCGAGTCGTTTCCAATAGGATCATTTTCAATATCGATATCTAAGGTCCCTGCTAGAGCATACACGACCACAAGTGGGGGGCTTCCAAGATAACTGCCTTTGATTTTTTGATGCACCCTACCCTCAAAATTTCTGTTGCCAGAAATTACGCTGCCAACAATGAGATTACCCGCATCTATTGCGGACTCTATTTTTTCATCTAAAGGTCCTGAATTACCTATACATGTTGTACAACCATAACCAACATTGTTGAATCCCAAAGAAGAAAGATCTTCTGACAGCCTAGCCGCATCATAATACTCTGTCACAACTCTGCTTCCTGGTGCTAAACTAGGTTTCACCCAGGGCTTGATTTTCATACCACGCTTGCGAGCATTTCTGGCGACCAAACCAGCGGCAATCATAACTGATGGATTGGAAGTATTTGTGCAGGAAGTTATGGCTGCTATAACCACGTCACCATGCTTCAAATTGTAACCTTCACCTTCGACCTCAATTTCATTATCAACATCATTTGTACTCAGGCCGTGGCCCTGATGACCTAGCGGCGCTACTAGGCTTTCACGCCAATGTTCCTTCATATCTGATAAATTGACTCTATCTTGAGGCCTCTTTGGGCCGGCAAGAGCTGGTTGTACATCACCTAGGTGTAGTGATAAATTTGAAGTGAAATTAGGAGTCGGTGAATCTTCGGTAAGAAACATCCCTTGAACACTGAGGAAACGTTTCACATTTTCCACATGACCTTCGTCCCTACCAGATAGGCGCATGTATTCAAGAGTCGTTTCATCAACAGGGAAGAAGCCGCAAGTCGCACCATATTCGGGTGACATGTTCGCAATAGTAGCCCTGTCTGGTAATGTGAGGTTAGAAAGACCCGATCCGTAAAACTCTACGAATTTGCCAACAACTCCGTGCTCACGTAACATCTCAACAATCCTGAGTGTCATATCAGTAGCAGTCACACCGGGTTTCAGAGCGCCCTTCAATTCAAAACCAACAACTTCGGGTAACAGCATGTAAATTGGTTGTCCGAGCATTACTGCTTCTGCCTCAATTCCACCAACACCCCAACCAAGAACTCCGAGGCCGTTAATCATCGTAGTGTGAGAATCAGTACCTACTAATGAATCGGGAATCCAAATACCATTTTCCTCACGAGCAACACTAGCCAACCATTCAAGGTTAACTTGGTGTACGATTCCCCTGCCAGGAGGGACTGCCCGGAAATTGTCTAGACTTTGTTGACCCCACTTTAAGAACTGGTAGCGTTCCATATTGCGCTCATATTCTATCTCCAAATTTCGTTCTCTTGCGTCAGGGAAAAGGCCTGAGATATCGACCTGAACTGAATGGTCGATAACTAGATCGACCGGTACTTGTGGATTGACCTGTTCTGGATCCCCTCCCAATTCAACCATAGCGTCCCGTAGAGCCGCGATATCAACTACAGCAGGAACGCCAGTAAAATCTTGAAGAATTACACGGCTGGGCATGAAGGGTATCTCAGAAGGACTCATTTCAGGAGACCAATTTGCAATTCTCTGAACATCCTCATCAGTTACTAAGAAGCCATCACACTTCCTCAATGCAGCTTCAAGTAATACTCTGATAGAATAGGGAAGGGATGAAAGTGTGATTCCCCACTTTTCCTCCATGGCTGGAAGTGAATGATATTCACCAATGCTACCGTCAGATAACTCAAATTCACTGACCATCCCATGCACCCCCCTACATGAGGGGTGGGTATTCCGTCTTTCAACATCACCCAAAAGAACAGAGCCTTTTGGAATAGATTATTTAGAAAGTTGGTTGTTTATTCAAGATGGGATTAATAGATGCATTCGAGCTATATCGCCATCAATCTCTATGCTGTGAATATAAGGCGGATTCAATGGCTTATCGTCATCGCCAACTGGCACTTCACTGAGCTTATTAATTAAATCAATTCCATCAATTGAACTACCTAGATATGTGCTATCATCTGTAGCCGTCCCAAATATTGTGTGTTTATCATCAAGATGTGACGGTGAGGCATCCTTATCTACAAAATAGAATTGACTTCCACCAGTATCGGCGCCAGCATTTGCCATTGCTAAAGCGCCGGGGACATGTCTGTAATTTGGATCGAACTCATCTGGCATTGTCCATGTTGTGTGGTCCCCCTCAATTCCTTGACCATACCAAAATGCGGAGTAGCCTCCAGTTCCTGGTGAGCAATCGGCAGTGCCGAGAGGAATGATTGAGCATTCTATATCCCCGCCTTGAACCATGAAATTGTCAATCACACGGTGAAATGCAATGTAGTCGTACTTCCCATTGCGCGCGTGATCTTTGAAAGAAGCTACAGTTTTTGGTGCTGCATCAGGATGCAGTTCAACGACCAGAGTTGCGTCCCAATCATTGGATGATTCTGAATTAAGGTTAAGGGCGTTCTTGATCTCTGGCATATATTTGACAGTCGTTAGAAACAACATGCCAACTACAAGAATAGCTAACATACCGTAAATTGTGGGAGTCCCATCATCTACGAGTTTTGGCATAGAGGATTTTCTTATCCCAAGTCCATCCATTTTAATTTGAATAGCATTTGATGCCCTTCTTGCACCTCTATGCTTGGAGTCTTTACTTAGAGCACTTTGGTATGCTTTGTTAGCCTCTCTCAACATCTTCTTATTCACAGGTTCCGAGGAAGCAGCAATAGCCTGCTTAGCGTCACCAACCAATTTCCATGTATTAGCGTGATCTGCAGCATCCCCATGTTCCTCCCATGCTTTTCGCAGGGTTTCTAGCGCCTCATCATTTAATCCTGAGTCTATTTGCTTCTCTGCATCTTCCCAAACATCCTTCAGAGCATCCGGAATCATAAACCGCCGGACAAGCGTCTCATTCATGAATTGAACGCTTCCTATTTTCTTCAACTAATGTGTAATTATGGTACAAATATGTTTGAAGAACGAGTAAGAAGAGAAGACTCCCAAACCATACCTTCAAAGAGCCTATGCTAGACCGATTGGGTGAAGTGGGGTAACTGATGAGGGCCTTTCATCTGATGTATGAGGCAATACTTGTAAGAGACCGAATAGGGGACTAGTGGAAAATGGATACCATTGTCAATGATTTTACGATGAATATCGCCACCGCAAATGGAACTGGTTCCCAGTCTGCAAACCTAATTCTATTGCACACTATGTTTGAGATGGGGGTCCCAGTAAGTGGTAAGAATTTGTTCCCAAGTAATATTTCTGGACTACCAACATGGTATATCGTTAGGGTAAGCGAATCCGGTTATCAAGCACCGGGAGATAGAACTCACATACAAGTATTGATGAACAAAGATACATGGGAAAAAGATCTAGCGGCTGTAGAGCCGGGAACCGTAATTATCTACAACTCAGATGTCAAACTACCCGTTGAACTAGATGATGTAATTGCATACCCAATCCCAATGACTAAAATGGCTAGAACCATCAATCCTAAATTGGCTAGAATGATTGCTAACATGATTTATGTCGGAGTCTTGGCCGAGATACTAGGTCTAGACCAAGAAATTCTAGAAAAGGCCGTTGCCAAGCAGTTCAATGGCAAACAATCAGCAATCGAATTGAATGTCAATGCAGCAAACATGGGCAGAGAATATTTCAGGGACAATTTCGAAAAAGAAGACCCATATTGCATTGAGGCCAGAGAGCTAGACCCTGATGAATTTCTTATCGAAGGGAACGAAGCAACCGCACTAGGTAGCATATTTGGCGGCATTACAATGCTATCATGGTACCCCATTACACCATCCTCCTCACTTGCCGAGGGTATTATCGCTTACTTGCCTCAATTACGAACTGATTCTGATGGAAAAATGACTTGTGCCGTAGTTCAAGCCGAGGATGAATTGGCTGCTGCGGGAATGGTTATCGGAGCCGGATGGTCAGGAGGGCGAGGAATGACCTGTACATCTGGACCAGGGATTTCTTTGATGTCTGAATTTATTGGACTTGCTTATTTCGCCGAAATACCTAGTGTTATTTGGGATATTAATCGTGTCGGGCCATCCACTGGTTTGCCCACACGAACGCAGCAAGGAGATGTTAGTTTGCTGTACGAGGCCAGTCATGGAGATACTCAACATATTGTTCTATTTCCTGGAACAATAGAAGAGTGCTTTGAGTATGGATGGCGGGCGTTTGACTATGCTGAACATTTCCAAACCGTTGTTTTCGGATTTGGTGATCTTGATCTTGGAATGAATCGTTGGATTTGCAAAGGCTTTGATTATCCAGAAAAGATGGACCGGGGTAAGGTAATTCACACAAAAGAAGAGCTTGAAAAAATTGGAAACTTTGGTAGATATCGTGACTTAGATGGTGATGGGATTTGTTATCGAACACTTCCTGGGTCGGGCCTAGAACCTATTCTCTATCGAGGCACTGGCCATGATGAGGATGGTATTTACTCCGAAAGCCCAAGCGTCTATGTTGAAAATATGGAGAGGTTGAAACGCAAGATTGAGGGAGCGAGGACCGAATTGCCTCAACCATTACTGAGAGAAGAAACTGAGCAAGAAGTTGGAATCATATACTTCGGTTCAATGGAAAATACAATTCAGGAAATTGATGATCAATTGGAAGACACTGGAAGAAAAGTCAGCCAGTGTAGAATACGTGCTCTACCTCTTTCACCCGTAGTTGAAGAATTTGTTTCTAACCATGAGACAATTATTGTTCTTGAAATTAATCGTGATGGGCAGATGTATGGCATACTAAGAAAAGAGTTACCAATCGAATTGGTTTCACGAGTACATAGTGTTGCGTATTCAGATGGAATACCTCCACGAGCTAGAGTGTATACTGAAAAAATACTTGAGAAACTTGAGGAGGTGGGTGCTTGACAATCAAATTGAATGTAATTGAACTTCCCAAAGATGACTACAAAGGTGGCCCTTCTTCTTTGTGCCCAGGTTGTGGGCATGACCAAATTAGCAAAGTAATCATTGATGCTGCCTGGGAGAATGGAATTGCCCCAGAACAAATAGCGAAGATGAGTGGAATTGGATGCTCGTCCAAAACTCCTGCTTATTTCCTAGGAAAATCGCATGGATTCAACACAGTCCATGGTAGAATGCCTTCAGTAACAACTGGTGCAAACGTAACTAACCGCGATATGCAATTCATCGCGGTTTCTGGAGATGGTGATACTGCAAGTATAGGCATTGGCCAATTCGTCCATGCGATTAGAAGAAACCTTAACATGGTATATATCATTGAAAATAATGGTGTATATGGTTTAACCAAAGGGCAGTACTCCGCCACCGTCGAAAAGGGTTCTGCAAAGCGTAAGGCGGATGCAAATGAGCAGAGTCCTATTGACCTCTGTGCGATGGCTATCAACCTTGGTTGCACATTTGTTGCACGATCATTTTCAGGTGCTAAGAAGCAATTAACGGCCCTAATTCGTGCTGCAATGAGTCACCGTGGTACAGCAATAATTGATGTGATTTCACCATGCGTAACATTCGCAAACAACGATGAATCATACAAGTCATATGGTTATGTGAAAGATAATGATTTAGAGTTGCACTCATACGATTATATTCCTCATTTCACACCACTTGAAGAAGTTGATATCCCGGAGGGGCAATTCCAGGATATCTCATTGTTCGATGGTAGCACCCTCCGACTAGAAACTGTAGGAAGTGATCACGATCCAAGTGATGCTGTTGGTGCTTTATCGCACATCCATAAAGCAGAGCATGAAAAGAAGCATGTTACGGGGTTATTATACTATAATAACGAGCCAAAAACCTTGGATGAGTGGTTAGATCTTTCAGACACTCCTTTGGCAGATTTAAGTGAGGCTGAATTGCGCCCTAGCAAGGAAGATTTAGATTCCCTAATGTCTGAATTCAGGAGTTGAGCTTGTGGGCCCGATTATGCAAATCGGGCACCTAACCTCAGACGGTAAAGAGGAATACATCAGCGATATCCCTCAGTTCGGCTTAGGCACATTTCTAATGAGTGAATCTGGAGAATGCAGAGAGGCTGTTCTAACGGCTCTAGAATTGGGTTATAGGCACATAGATACTGCAATGGCATATGAGAATGAAGGGGAAGTGGGAGAAGCTATTGCGGAAGCAATCTCACGTGGAATCATAACTAGAGATGAACTGTTTGTCACAACAAAATTGAGGCAACCACATGCAATTGGATTTGAGGCCGCAATGCAACGATGTCAAGAATCAATGAATAATCTAGGACTTGAATTCATTGACCTTTACCTAGTACACGCACCCCCAAAAAATCTTGATCACCGAGAGCCTACATGGAAAGGAATGGAAGAATGCCTCAGAAAAGGATGGACAAAAGCGATCGGCGTTTCTAACTATGGCGCTCACCATCTAGATAGCATGTGTTCATACGCTAAATTCATGCCATCTGTAAATCAAATTGAAGTACACCCTTGGTTGCAAAGGAATGCTCTAAGAGCTGCTACGGAAGCAATTGGGGCCAAAGTGATGGCGTACTCGCCTCTTGCTAGAGGTCACAAAGTTGATGACCCAAAACTAATAGAAATTGCAGAAAATATAGGTTGTACTCCTGCCCAAGCAGCGATAAAATGGTGTCTTTACAACGGATGTATCACAGTACCCAAGTCCAGTAGTGCTAATAGAATAGAAGAAAACTTGTCATCATTAGATGTAAATTTGGACACTCATATTCATTTATTCAATGAGCTTGAAGAGAATTACATTTCAGGGTGGGACCCAACATCTGAAGCGTAGGTGAAAATATGGATTGGTATTGGTGGGCATTAATTGTGATGGTTGTCATCATACTAATACCTGGAGACCCGGTTAGTGTTTTGTTCGCATGGATAGGCGATAAATTGTTCAATGAATATGAGGAAAAGGGAATTTACGTTTCTGAAAAAAGAAGAGAAGATGATTAGAAATGAGATTTTTCATCTTCGGTGGCCTTGAAATAACCGATACTACTCGCCACACTCACTCACAGCCCCTTAGTGTAGCGGTCCATCATCTGTGACTCTGGATCATAGGACTCCAGTTCGAATCTGGAAGGGGCTACTTAATTCATTAATAGATTAACTAAATTAGGCGATAAGCGTATTTTGATACCCAACCAATCATCAATAGAATCATGAACCAGGCTAGAGAAACCTTAGCGATTCGTGAAGAAATCTCCTTCTTCCTTTGTTCTTTTTCAATTTCTTCGAGAAGCGGCGCAAGCGGGTCATCCCTACTCATGTACCCCCGGATGGTGCAATAGATTTCAAGAGAAGCGGTGTGTGGGAAGGCCGATGGGCGAGTTGCCGGAAGGATTTGTGGTCCCCGACGTGGCTGAATCTAGAATCAAGCCCTCAGCATCGCTAGTCGCTACTAGAAATGGTTCAGAGGGTATTGAGATTTTATTTTGTCACAGAATTTCACAGATGCCTACATTCCCTGATTTCTGGGCATTTCCAGGGGGAGGGGTTACATCTTTTGATCGTGAAGCCGCCAATGAATTGCCTCAATTATCTTCGGATGATGAGGGTGCAGCCCTTGCTGCATTGATGAGAGATATGGTCGAAGAAGTAGGTTGGGACACTACTGAGGAAGGTTTGGTTAGAGTAGAAAATGAAGTACGGAAATCAGTTGT
>CAYNXD010000056.1:0-9856 GCA_964401115.1 uncultured Candidatus Poseidoniales archaeon
GGAAAAGAAAGCGAGAACTTCTAGCAAAAAGAAGGAGAAAAGTAAGACCAAAACCAAGAAGAAACCGAAGGGGAAGGTCGGCCATACTAGAGGTCCAGGAATAGATTTAAAATAGTGATTTGATTTTCAAATTTCTTATCATAACTTTGATAGTTTGATGCATTCAGCCCCATCTATGACTGACCCTACATTTAGCCCAGATGGTAAATTTATGTGGAATGGAAGTGAGTGGATTCCAGCCCCACCCACCGCAGAACCAAAGGAAGAAAAAACATCTGAACAGATGCTAAATATGCAGGATTCTGTTATAGGCGGAGATGTTGTACATAGTACTGTAATCAACAATGATCCAACAGCTGTAACTACCGCTGTCATCACCGCTCTACAGCAAATGGGGATGGTTGGAGAAGCCCCCGCTGCACCTCAGGCCCCACCTACTCCAGAAGTAGAATTACCAGCCACTTTCAACGTTGGAGATCATGTAGAATATTATAGCCCAACTAATGCAAGATGGTTGGATAGATGTACTGTAGTTGGTGTCAATGATGATGGCACATATAGGGTTGAAGTTCCAAAGTCTTCCAGAGTGGAAACAAAGCATGCTGTGGTGATTGGAACTTCTCCGGGAACAATTCGTCCTGCAGCACCACCATACAATACTGGAGACCGTGTAATTGTAAACTGGAAGAATTATGGGAATTATTACCCTGGAAAAATTGCTGCTGAGCATGACGACCACACTTTCTTGATTCATTTCGATGATGGAGATATAGAAGATAATGTTGAATGGAGTAGGATTGAACAATTGCAAGAAGATTCTGTAGAAGTCCAAGATTATCTAGAGCATGTATTAGAAGCAGAACAAGAATTGATTGATGCATTCCAAGTGTTCGATGAGAATGGTAGTGGGACAATTTCTGCTAGAAAGTACTTTGAAATTCTCACTGAAATGGGTGAAGACCCTATCGGCGTAGATGAAGTGATGGAAGAATTCGCATCCCTAGGAATTGCATTAGATTCGGAAATTGACTACCGCGAATTGGTAAAGTACATGGTAAGTGAAGATAATGCTGAAACCACCGAATATAAGCCCGAAGTAGTAATTAGAGATGCGTATATTGAGGATGGGTGCTTGAAGGGTTATGCCTATGATCATCCAAAATTAGGTGAGGGCCCAGTTAGAACTTCTACGATTGTTGGGATTCAATATGATGAGCGTGCAACAGCACGTGTAGAGACTCGAAACACCAACTATGTTGTTGGTCCAACTGGTTGGGATGTGAAACCTGACGACCACCCGTTCAATAAGCCGATTATTTCTGCAGGAGAACAAGTCAAAGTAGAGTGGAATGGAAGTTGGTGGGATGCCAACGTCCTGAACGCAGATAACCCTGGACAGTATTTGATAACATATATCGGATTTGATTCAAGTTGGGATGAGTGGGTTACGGATGAAAGAATTCAGAAAATTAACTAATAATTAGAACTCTTATTCTTCTCTTTCCTTTCTTGCTTTCATCAAATGATGAGGGTTCGGCTCACCTTGAACTTCTTCCCCTTTGATGTTCATTGTTGCACTAATTCCAACGGCTATGCAAACCACTGCTAGAACCCGTGCCATATTAGCTGAACCAAAAATGGATCCGCCCGCATAATAGAGGGCGAAAAGTGATATTGCAGCCGCAAAACAAAGTATTGTCATGATTTGTTGGGTGATTTTTTCTGAGCGCTCTGTCTTGGAAAGAGTACCAATACTTACCCAGATAATGAACGAACCTGCACAGGTTATCGTCGATATCGACTCCAACAACCCGACCAAAGTCATGAACCCGCGAGGGAGTATTAGCACTTCAATAACACGAGGGTTCAAGCGGGGTGACCCGCCGAATCACAATTAGTGAGAGCATGGTATCCATCAAAGCGTGGGCATTACCGAAAAGTAGGCGGGACAAACCTCCCCATTTTTCTAAATCTCAAGTAGCCACTGTCCTTGAACAAGTTGCAACTCTTCTCAAGTTGAAAGATGCAAATCCTTTCAGAATTAGAGCATATGAAAATGGTAGTCGAACCATAGCCTCACTTGAACAAGATTTGTGGGAATTAAGCGAATCAGGTGATATCACAGGTGTCAAGGGAATCGGTAAGGGAATTGCGGCCCTAATTGCAGAATCTCTGGGTGAAGGCACGTGGGGTGATTTGCAATCGCTATACGATGAGACCCCCCCTGGGATGATAGAAATGCTAGCAATACCAGGACTAGGTCCAAAACGAATCAAACAATTGTATGATGAATTGGGAATAGATTCGATTGACGAACTTTCTGCAGCGTGTAACGATGATGCTATTTCCCACCTTGAGGGATTTGGAGAAAAAAGCCAACAGAAGATTCTCGATGGTATCGATTTGCTGGCTCGGTTCCAAGGTCGAAGGCGGCTAAATGTTGGACTGCTATATGGTGAGGCGTTTGAAGCAATGGTGGCTAAAATTGACGGTGTAGAACATGCACAACTAGCAGGAAGTGCTAGAAGAAGACGAGAAACTGTTGGAGATCTAGATATTGTGGCGGCTGTCAAACCTGAGGATGTTGAGGCTGTCACAGAAGCAATACTTGCTATTCCAGATATTACTGAAGTAAAAGGTGCAGGAGATAGTAAGGTAAGCGTAGTTCTCGAAGCTAGCATCCTTGAACATGGGATGGATTTGGGGACTATCGATGGTGGAGTATTCTACGCTATTGGTGGTGATGATTATTCAGGCATGGAATCTTCTGGGACAATTGACGCACAGGTTCGCATGGTCCCCCCTCATGTATTCGCATTCACATTGGCATACTTTACGGGCAGTAAGGAACACAATATCCGAATGCGGCAACTTGCAATTGATCATGGATTGAGACTCAATGAATTCGGACTGATTGATGATGAGAAAGCAGGGGATCTAAAGGGCCTTGAAGCGGCCAAATTTTCATTGGAGGCCGAAAATGAGGAAGAAATCTATCACCATCTGGGGCTTGATTGGGTGCCACCTGAATTGAGAGAGGATATGGGTGAAATTGAAGCAGCACAGGAAAAAAAGCTACCAAGCCTAGTAATGCCAACCGACTTGAAGGGTTCATTCCACAACCACACGATTCTATCTGATGGTGTTGCTACTCTAGAGCAAATGGCTGCTGCTGCAATGGATATGGATTGGGAATTCCTTGGAATTGCAGATCACTCTTCACTACTGAAAATTGGTGGTAGGCAAATTGGCGCTGATGCTGAAGACATGTTAGAACAAGGAGATCAAATTCGTTCTCTCAATGAATTATGGTCTGATGGTGGTAAAAATTTCCGCCTTCTACATGGGGCTGAATGTGACATCCTGCCTGATGGCACACTAGATTATGATGAAGAAACAAGAAGGAAACTGAACCATGTCGTGGCAAGCGTCCATCAACTCCCTACATGGAGGGCTAGGGATGAGGTTGAGAATACTGAAGCGCTAATCAAAGCGATAGAAGACCCTACTATGACGATATTAGGACATCCTACTGGAAGAATACTACAAAGTCGAGATGGTTTTGATGTAGACATTCATGCTGTGCTTAGAAGAATGGGAGAGTTAAATGCTGAAGGTGAATTGAAATCAGTTGAAATCAATGCCAGCCCATATCGTCTGGACTTGGATTGGCGATATTGCCGATTTGCTCGTGATCAAGGCGTTCCTATCTGTATCAATCCAGATGCCCACAATACTACTGGACTCAGAGATGTCTGGTTTGGAGTACAGATAGCTCGAAAGGGTTGGCTTGAACCAAAGCACTTGCTCAATTGCTATTCAGGTGAAGAAATTGAGTCACTATTGTCTAGATAAATAAGCCGAAGGTTCATTCAATCAACCCCTACCCAACATTCATGGGAGCAGCAAGGGGAATCGTGTTTGGTGGCGTTTCAGTATTCCCTGCAATGCTAGTGGGAGTTGTTCTCTTTCTGATAATGGGAGGGGCAGACCAAGATTGGGCAAATTGGATGTGGTTCCCTTGTTATATTCTGCCATTCGGATTAATTACTGCTGCTAGTGTTTATGGTTGGAGAACTGACCTCCCTGTAGAAGATGAGTGATTATCGTGAAAATCAGTGAAAAAGTTGCTACTATAGGAACACTTCTTGATGAATTATACCCCGAACAACCGATTCCCCTAGACCATCTAGATTCATACACATTTTTGGTCGCAGTAATGCTTTCAGCCCAAACAACTGATAAGAAAGTAAACCAAGTCACTCCAAGCCTATTTTCTGTCGCTCCAACACCATCTAAGATGGCATCTCTAGAAGTTGAAAAAATTCAAGAAATCATACGAGAAATTGGTCTAGCCCCTACCAAAGCAAAGAATCTTCACTTGATGGCTAATCAACTTCTAGAAAGACATGAAGGTATAGTGCCTGAGACTTTTGAGGAACTTGAGGCATTGGCTGGTGTCGGCCACAAAACAGCTAGTGTTGTCATGGTACAGGCATTTGGAATACCTGCATTTCCAGTAGACACGCATATTCACAGGTTAGCAACCCGGTGGGGCTTAAGTGAAGGTCGAAATGTTACTCAAGTTGAGAGAGATTTGAAAAATCTGTTTCCTGAAAATGAGTGGGGACGTCGCCATTTGCAAATAATCTACTTTGGAAGAGAATATTGTCCTGCTAGAGGGCATGAGCCACTTGATTGCCCAATATGCTCATTTGCATCATAATTGTTCAATAATTATAGCGCCAAACTTAGATGTAGTGCGTTGTGGGAAAGACATGGCCGAGAGACTTAACGTAGGCGATAAGGCGCCTGAATTCACTGCTGAATTGACAGATGGGACTAAAGTTACGCTTTCTTCTATGTTGGAAGAAAGTGGAGTGATTCTCTATTTCTATCCGAAAGACAACACCCCTGGATGTACAACTCAAGCTTGTGATTTCCGCGATAACTTTGGCGCATTGAAGAGCGCTGGATGGCGAGTGATTGGAGTCTCTAAGGACTCGGCAAAAAGCCATCAGAAATTTATCGACAAGCATGAACTACCTTTCGAATTGATTGTCGATACCGAAAAGGAGTTGCATCAATTATACAGCACTTGGACTGAAAAGAAACTCTACGGACGAACGTACCTAGGGTGTCTTCGCTCAACCTTCGTCATCAATCAAGATGGAACACTTGTATGGGTTGGATATAACGTCAAATCGACTGGACATGTTGAGAAAATCATGAATGAAATGGATGTATAAATCTAGAATATGGTGATGACGTGAGTGACGGAAACGAGGAATTAACTGGCATCCGTCATGATTTAGGAAACGGGTCAGTTGCTTGGGGCCCATGCCATGTAGGTAAGGAAGCTGTGATAGGTGCTAACTGTTCAGTAGGAGCTCTAGCACACGTAGGTAGTGAAGCAATACTAGGTGACGGAGTAAGAGTTCAGGGGGGGGCTTACGTTGCATCAATTTGCGAATTGGGAGATGATGTGTTCATCGGACCAAATGCCACTCTTCTAAATGATCGACACCCCCCAAGTAGAGATAGAGGAAAGTGGCTCCCCGTAATTGTAGAAAGTGGGGCAGTAATTGGTGGAGGGGCTACCATTCTGCCAGGAGTAACAATAGGACAACACGCAGTCGTAGCGGCTGGTGCAGTTGCGACAAAAGACATACCGTCTGGAGAAGTTTGGGGTGGTGTTCCTGCAAAATTTCTAATGACTAGGAATGAATATGAATCAAATAGGAAAGAGGGAAGTGATGAATAATGGACTCGGAAAATAAGAAGGAAATTGTCAAGGATTTCTTAAGACGATGCATTGAATACGCAGATGAAACAATTGCTAGGAAAACTGAATCTGATGATGACCCTGAAGGGTTAGCCAAATGGATTGCCTACAGAGAATATACTGAATACGCAGTGAAAGAAATTGATGGGGGAGATTTGAACCATTGGTTCTAGAATCTCAAACTTCTTCAGCGATTCCCAAATGATGAGATGTTGTTTCAACAACTGCTCCAGCGCCAGGTACAAGTAGCAAAGTTTCCTCACTATTCAATGAAAATACAGGAGCGCCAAGCCTTTCTGACATATTACCCAACTCCCTACGACAAGCATCCTGTTGTGCTTTCATGTGTTTCAAATCTCGTAAATCAACGACAACCATGTCTCCGCCCAACAGTCTCTGTGATATTCCATGAACTGGTAATCTATGCAAATTATCTGGCTCAACATAACGAATGGCTCTTCTTGGAGGTGAAAGCCTGCTGCTCGTCCATTCCTGCCATTTCCGTTCAGCTAAGTCGTGGAAGTTTTCGCTTACGAGAACCTCTACCTCGGAGATTTTTGTCTTGACATTCAATCTATCTTGAGAAGATTCTGTTGATTCATCATTTGGAATCCCCTCATTTGGATCTGGCAGGCCAAAAAATGAGTAGATATTGGACATTGACATCACCTCGTAGATTTGTACTAGAGGCCCTCTCAAACTCAATATGATTTTAGGGTAATGTATGCGAAAAGGGTGTAAGGAGGGTTTTTCATTCCTCTTCTTGTTCTTCAAAGGAAGTAAGGTTGGGCATTTCTTCATCGCTATTCTTCTTAACAATAGTCACACCGACTGCTGCAAGAGCACCAATTACCAATAATAAGACGATTAGAAGATTGCTGATTCCAGCTGTTTCACCCATTGAACCTAGGAAACCTCCACTACCACCAGAGACCTCGATTGTAATATCTTCAGTATCAACCATGTCTCCATCTGAAACTATCAAACGAATGTGTTTGGTCCCAGGTGTATCAAAAGTATGGCGTAATGAACCTGTCCTTGAAGTGAAAGAGTCAGGGTCATTCGCAGCATCCCCATCACCATTCGCGTCGGTGGTAGTATCCAAATCCCAAGTGAAAATAAGCAATGATAAATCTGAATCAGTATCACTTGTTCCACTAGTAGAAATCACCACTTCTTCTCCTACAGCTACACTTGTCTTTTCGGCCGTGGCAACTGCTTTTGGCCTGAGATTAACCACAGTGACATTGACTAAAGATTCTGCAACTGCCCCATCATCATCAGTCACATGGAATCGAACGGTATATTCTCCTGCTACTGGCCATGAATGATTAATTGAGTCACCAACGTAGTCGCAGTCATCGAAATTCACTAGATTATCGTCCGCATCATTTGTCAAATCAACATCCCAACAAACTTGCAAACTATCTACGTCTGATGGTGTGTCTGAATAGTATCCTGTCAATTGGAATGGCCTATCTTCACCTACAGGAAGTTGGGCACTGAATGGCTCACTAGTTGGCGGGATATTGATTATCGTAACATGTCCGACTAGTACTCCACTACTCTCGCCATCATCATCCAAAACATCTAATTCAATGTGATGTAATCCTGAGTTTTCCCATGAAACTTGGATTTCTGAATTCGCTCCATTAGTTGTTTCATGCCAGGCTAGGTTATCGTCTGAATCCATGGAGGCCCAATTCCAATTTAGAGAATCTTGGTCATTCATAGTATCAACAGCTCCGCCATTCAAGGTGACTTCTTGATCTTCAAAAACTTCCCAAGTCGATGGCGCTGGCTCATCATTGGAAGTTGTTCCATCATTCATTGTCATTACAACATCTCTAGGATTGATATTAGTTACTTGAAGAGAATATTGTGTAGATGTTTTTTCACCATCATCATCGGTAACTTCCAGACCGATTACAAAAGCCCCTTCCTCCATCGGAGTCACTGTGCAAGTCATTGTGATTGTAGTCCCTTCATCTTCACATACATATTGGAATCCATCGGATCTTGTTGGAGGTAGCCAAAGTGCATCAACAGGAGCATCAGGATAGAGGGTGTCTGCATCACCGCTGTCAAATGCATCGAAAGTAATACTACTCTCAGCAGGTAATGTCTCAGATGGTGAGGTGATATTTACCCAAGGAGCTCGATTTAGAATCTCTACGTTCATCGAAGTGTGGTCTTGGTCATTCTCCTCATCAGTGATAGTTAGAGATACTGAAAATACTCCATCATCGTGCCAGTTATACACTTTCTGACAATCTTCTTCCTCAAATATCTCAAATACATTTTCTGAAGTTTCAATCTCAAAAGTACAGTGCAAACTACCACCATCCCCATCAACACTTCCGGTCCCATCTAAAAGTAAGTCAATGAGTGTTGGACTAGAACCGATATTTGTCAAATCTATAACAGGAATTTCTCCAATAAATAATGGGAATAATGCCAAATCATTGCTTTGATTTACGTCTTGCGTCATCAAATGATCTGGATCGACCTCAAATGTGAAATTAGTAAAACCTAGTTGCTGAGATTGTGGTACAGTCCATGTAAATTGGAAGGTTTGCTCTCCAACTGGAGGTAATGCGTTGATATTCTTTCTTTCTGAAGAGGAATCAGGTGCAACCATCTCTAATTCTGTAGCTGGACCCCCGGTCATTCCCTTGTTATCTATTGGAACAGTAAAGTGAAGAACATCTCCAGCAATTGCGTTGAAGCCATAAAGTGGATTCAGTGTCATAGTAACGTTGTCTCTAACCCTAACAAGAGAAATTCCTCCTGGGCGTGGCCGATAATCCAATTCGACCAATTCCTCATCCAACGTTAGAGTGTCTACACCATGATTTTTCCCAGCCGCATCCCATGCTACAATTCCATGGCTGGCATAATCATGGTTGGATGGAGAGTCGTCTAGAGGATCGCTTGTATCTAGTTCATAGTATGCTGAGCCATTACTTGCAGTGGTTAGAGTAATCCAAAGGTTGTCGTCATGCTCATACCTAAGGACAAAGGCGAAGTTGGGGACTGGTTCCCCAGTACTAGCATCTGTAATATTTACCCAAACATCGAGGGGCGTGTTTAACGCCCAAGTTGAAAACTCAAAATCAACGTCAATATATTTGTCTGGAGTTGCCGGTTGGAAATCCTTCAGATAGAAATCAACATACATGCCAAGAGCATTTTCAAAGTGCCTCCATGCATCATTCTTAGCAGAAGGGCACCACCACCTGAATGATTCAATCGAGCCGTTCTCATCGAAGGCTGTTACGTTGTAAGAATTATCACATCCCGAATATTCAACTTCCGGATCCCCCACACTAACTACGGAATGGCTGGTCTGGTAAGATAGCGTCTCATCGTCTGGAATTGTGAAGTAATAGGAACTACCTTGCCATGTATTTACATCTAGATATTGATTACTCCACTCTTCGCCAACACGTAATGGAAAATCATAATCTTCTCTAGGCTCGTGATATGAGTCAATAGCTGTGACTACAGCAATACTAATTGGAAAGGCACCACTGATTGTGAAATTCACATCCATGAACACTTCATTCTTTATTATCGCCAAATCTCCTGCTCTAACAGTCTCTGTAGATTCATATCTTACATTGATAGTACCTAGAGTTCCGTCCAAGGTTACATTTTCTGCAATAAATACCCCCTCTGACTTGATAATGTAAGAAATTGAACTGATGTTTCCTACACCTCTGGAATGAACATCATCAACCCACATGTCCAGATCACCCACCAAAGCTTCAGCATTAGTATCAACACCTGCACTCTCAATCATCTCTACTACATCAAAAAATCCTGAATAAGTCCAACGATCACCTACATACAACAATGGAACATCTACATCCCCACCAGAAAATTTAGCACCAGCATTGGATTGGTTTTCATCTGTTATTTCAATTGGTAATTCTCGGTCAATATTGATGGCTATTGACCAACTACTAATTATTAGAAGAAATGTCAAAATCAGAGGTGTGGCGGACTGAAATATTGGGTCTTTTGCTCCAACCATGTTGCTGGGGGGGAGTTTAGACTTCATCAATA
>CAYNXD010000057.1:0-14410 GCA_964401115.1 uncultured Candidatus Poseidoniales archaeon
TAGTTTCAAAAAAAGTGATGTTATTATTGCCAACGCTAGCGTTGGCATTTGGGACAGTAAAATGTAGATCTCCCAGACTGTGAAATTCTAGAAATAATACCCGAACACTGGGGATTTTGACAATTTTCCCCTTCCCTCCCATTAACTAGGAATGAATGGGAAAAATACCCCATATCACCCTCAACAGCAGCAAAATCAGATATCGTCGAACCACCTGCCTCAATTGCTTCAAGCAAAACATGCTTTGTTTCTTTGACTAACATTTCAGCTCTTTTTGTGACTTTAGAACTTTTGCCCGACACAGTGGAAGAAATGCGACGTGGCGAAATGCCTGTGCGAAACAGAATTTCGCACACGTATATATTCCCCAAGCCGGCAACAACTCTTTGATCTAAAAGAGCCGTTTTGATTGGTGATTTCTTACCCCGTAATTTCTCACAAAGCATCTTGGAATCGAATTCGGCAGATAGTGGCTCACAACCAAGTTTAGAGAGGTGTCGATTATCTTGTTCCCCACCAGGAGGAATTAAATCCATATATCCAAATCTACGATGATCAGTGTATACTACCACCCCTCCATCAGCCATTGTAATTACGACGTGATCATGCTTCCCAAATTCCTCAGGCACCTCATTTGAAGAATAAATAGAATATTTGCCAGTCATTCCAAGATGTGAAAGCAAAGTAGAACCGTCGTCAAAGCGCATTAGAAGATATTTTGCACGCCTGTCAATTTGTAAAATTCTGCGACCCTCCATAGCTAGTTTGAGTCCTTTGGGGAAGGGAAAACGCAAACCCTCCCTCCTCAAATCAACATTCGAGATTGACCCCCCAAGCAACTGTTTGGCGAGCCCTTTCCGAACAGTCTCAACCTCTGGCAACTCAGGCATGAACGTAGGCTAGCATCATACTAAAAAGGAGTTTTTCCTAACATGAATGCTATTCGCTCTCGTGAATAAGATGTACTAAATCTTGTTTAAACATAAATGGGTCCCAATCAGAACCCAACCAAACTACCCTCTTTTGATGATCTCGATCTAGCATGTAAATAGGTAAGGAATGTTGTATTAGATAATCGCCATCACCTGAATCATAGGTTTCTAAACTAACGTTATAATTCCCCCAGATTTGTTCCAGTTCAGGAAAACTTTGATTCAAATCACCAGCATTTGAACTTGTCAAATGTGGCCATCCAGTTGTACGATCTTGTGCAAAAATGCCCATCTTCTCAGGAGTGTCGTGCCAAGGATCCACCGTAATAGAAACTAATTCTACCGATTCTCTTTCCTCTTCAGTGAGTTCGCTAAGAATGAATTTGATATTCAAAGATGAGGTAATGCAAATATCCGGGCAACGCGTGAAAATGAAGGAAACAATTGTCACATTACCCTCAATTTGATTCAGTGACCACTCATCCCCGTTTTGATCGATTAATGTGAATGGTGCTGCTTTACCTTCACTTGGGATCTCCCCATTGAATTGATGGGCGCCTTCCCCACCAATACAACCTGCAAAAATAAGGGTGCATGAAATTAATATTGCTGAAAACATCTTTTCTAACTTCAAACCATTACCCCCGTACAATGGCTAAGCCATCACTCAATTAATCCCTCGCTTCATAATTCAATGGCCAATCCATTGGTGCAATACTTGAAATCAATGCGTGTTGCTCTTCCAAACCTTTGAGATGGATAATCTCCAACACATCTAATCCTGCAATTTCCATAGATTTAGCTGCTGAATCATAGTGCTCGTTGGCACCACCCCCTACAATCCGCTCTGATGCTGACTTCAAAGATAGAAGCGCAACCCCGCCAGGAGCAAGAAAATTCTTAGCAGCATTAAGGAAAATATCTACTTGTCCTGCTTGAGATACGTCCTGAAACATCCAATCCACCCTGCCATTTAGCCAAGGTCTCAAAGTCTCGTGGTTTCGGACATCGGCAAGAACCGGTAGCAAACCAGGTCGGCGCTTGGATAACCCCACTAAATCACGCATGCATCGAGGGGAAATATCAACTGCAATTATAGAACCGCCGTTCTCATTTTCCAACCCGCATAGATGATCGTGTAGGTGAGAGACTGTTGTCCCATGCCCAGCACCAAGATACAACGCTTGACTACCCTCAGTTGGAAGTAGTGATGATGGGTCTTGTTTTGTCCTGATTATACCAGCAGCTAATTTCGAATGGCGGGGGGACCAATTTCGCCATTCACGGCCATCTATTTTTCTTGTTTTCTCCTTTCTCACACGAACGCCGGGGACTGCGTTTCTCGACCACAACCCCCTTCTCAAAACTAAAACGCCATTGCTTAATCTATCCATACCCGTCACCTCTGTGGCTTTGGATGACGCTTCCGAATATCTGCTACCTTAGCCTCGACTTCTCTAACTTCATTGTCGCCCCAAGGCTCACCGCCATAGGCATCTAGTCTAGCAGCAATGGACACTTTCCCAGATAACATTCTAGCAACCTTTCCTCGAATCCATCGAGGAGATCTAGAAATCCAAGGGTGTTGGAAAAGATGGCCGTGCTTTGGAACAGGGATCCCATCCCTAAGATGTAGGAAAAAGCTTGACTCTGCGCCCAAAACTTGGACGGTCCCCGATGGTAATCGTGCTAATCTATCTCGTCCGTGTGCAGTAGTTGACATTCTAGCGGCCAACAATGGCCCGATAAGTGCAGATGTTGACGGTAGATGCTTTGTTGCAATCTCTTTGATTGCAGATTCTACTGATTGTAATCGTGCTTCTACCTCAACTACTCCCCTAGCCCATTGTGAGAGTGCGGACCATTCAGATTCATTGATTCCAGATGGGCTTGCTACTGTTTCCAATTCTGACGCTGCGCCATCTAATGTTTCTGCGCTTGCGAGTGCAATTGGAATTATTGAGCGGTTTTCATCCAAATCAATCTCTGGCAAGAATAAGCCCGCCCATTCTATTACTCTCGCCTCAAGAGTTGTCCAAGAAGCTCGCATCTCATCTCCTGCTCTCACAAGATGTTCTAGACGTCGGTCTGGATTACTAGATGCTTCTGCAATTCCTGCTTGAGCAATCACCAATGTTGCATCTTGAAGGAGTTGTGCTTCATCAGTGGAAATTGGGGGCCACAAATTTGCTTCAAGTTCGTGAATTGTGGTATTTTCTGCTTCGGGAAAACGCTCTGATAAGCGACGCGCCTCATCAGTCATCCTCCCCTCGCTCAACAAATTTAGACGGTTTGCAACTGCAGCAGGCTTCCTCCCTACATCCCAAACGGACTCATCGACAATCTCTCCTGATTCATCAAAGACCCGCGCTAGACGCCAATCCCAACAGAGTCGCATGAATAGCCCAAAAGGTCCTACTTGAAAAGGAGAGGCATGACCAATTGTTTCCGTTCTGATTAAATTGAGCAACAATTTTCCCCTTCTTTTATTCCAATTTTGTTTGATTTTTAAGCGTCTCACTTAAAAGCGAAGGTAGTTCCCCTTGTTATCGGAGTGTGATAGTATATTTTGTCCTGAATGTGGAACATTGGCATTTCCCGGCCCTGATGGAATAATCAAATGCCCTAATGGCCGTTGCAATTATGTTGGTCCAACTAAGGGCAAAGTAAAGTTAAGCAGTGGTGAAGAAATCGACACTATTGATACCAAAACCTCTTCTGAAGTTGCAGATTTGAAGCACCTGAAAGAGGTAATTGATGATGCTGAACAATTTAGAGGAGTCCTAACAAGTGGGATGTATGTTTGTCCAAAGTGCGAGGCGACCGATGTGTTTGCCGAATTGAAGCAGACTCGTGCATCTGATGAACCTGAAACTCGTATTCTAACCTGTAAGGAATGCTTGCATGGCTGGAGAGAATACTGAATTTTCACCCAACTCATTGCTGTCGCTGAAATGATTGTAAATAGCGAGGCTTGAAAACGTAGTGGCTTGAGGCAGAACTGATGTCACAGGGTCCTAAGGGTGAGAAGCCCGTCGAGTTCGCCGATGGTACATCCGAATCTGGAGACAAACAGGTGTTGTGGCGGCAACTTTGGAGAATAATCCCCTACATCAAGCCATATCGTAAGAGATTTGCACTTGGAATAATATCTAATGCTGCTGCAAGGGCGTTTGACCTTTTGCCATTTGTTGCCATGGGTTTGCTGACAGATGCGGTACTTTCTGGAGATATTCAGGAATTGCGCGGTTTTGCGTTTTATGGACTACTAATCTTGGGCTCATTTACGGGTCTTGCTATCTTTCAAGGAATCTCGAATTATTGCTGGGAAACATTAGCACAATATCTACAACATGATATCCGCATGGCTGCATTTGATTCACTCATCAAAATGGAAATTAGATATTTTGAAGATCGTCAGACTGGAGACATAATGTCAGTTCTATCCGCAGATGTCAACCAATTAGAGAATTTTCTTTCTGACGCATCTACCTCAATGATTAGGATAGTAATAACGTTCTCTACAGCCTTCGCAATTCTAGTTTGGATGTCTTGGAAACTTGCACTAATTCTCTTTGTTCCGATTGCCATAATATTACCTCTAATCTACTTCTTCTCAACTCGCGTGCAAAAGAAATACCGAGAATCTAGGCAATCATTCGGTGATATTAACGCAGTTCTATCAAACAATATCTCAGGAATGGGTGTAGTTCAGGCTTACAATGCAGAGGTCTATGAAGCTGAAAGAGTTGGAAAAGAATCTTCCTCATACAAGGACCATGCCATTGGTGCTACTGTTGAGAGAACAAAATTTCTTCCAGGAATTTATGTCATAGCAGGTATTGCATTTGCCCTTCTTGCTACTGCTGGAGGGTATCTGATGTTACAAGGAACTTCGGAAGGAGGCATTACACCTGGACAATTTGTGACTTTCCTACTTATGAGTACAAGGATGTCAATGCCACTATTCATTCTTGGAATGCTAGTTAATCAAATTCAGAAATCAGAAGCAAGTGCTCGACGTGTCTTTGCTATGGTTGATCTTGAACCATCGATTGTCGATAAAGATGGGGCTAAGAGACTTGAGGAACCTGCGGAATTGGCCTCATTCAATGATGTGCATTTCGCATATCCAAATGGAAATAAAGTATTGAACGGTGTTTCCTTTTCACTTTCGAAAAATGAAAGCATTGGGATTGTAGGCCCAACAGGTGCCGGAAAATCTACGATTGTAAAATTACTCCTTAGATACTATGAAACTGATGGCGGCGCCATCAGTATCAACAGGAATAACATCCAGGATTTAACCTTGGAAAGTATTCGGGATCAGATTGGATACGTTAGTCAAGATGTCTATCTATTCCATGGAACAATTAGAGAAAATATCGCCTATGCAGACCAATCCGCAGATAATGAGGCTATTGAAGAAGCAGCCAAGTTAGCTGGTGCTGAAGAATTTATCAATGAAACGCCACAAGGTTACGATACCATTGTTGGTGACAGAGGTGTCAAACTTTCAGGAGGCCAGCGCCAAAGAATCTCCTTAGCAAGAGCAATCCTGAGACGCCCCCCCTTACTAATTCTTGATGAAGCTACAAGTGCTGTAGATACTCGTACCGAAGAAATAATTCAGAGAAATCTCAATCAGTTCAAAGATGGAAGAATGACCGTCGCAGTTGCTCACCGCCTCTCAACAATCAGAGATGCCGATCAGATTCTAGTTTTAGTAGAAGGGTTAGTAGTGGAGCGAGGCACTCACGACGAACTAATTACACAGGGTGGAGTATATGCTGATTTATGGGCGGTTCAGACTGGAGAATTAAACAAGACAACTGGTGATGCAACCCAACATGATGGATGATGGCGCGATAAGAATGTTATCATATGAAGCGTGTAGCCCACCAACATAGGCGAGGTTGCTATTGACTTAGTTGAGACCGAGTTTGTCGAATGATTTCGTTAATCATAAAATTAGGTGGAAAAATGGCATATAATAGTGTTTTTATCCCTTATGGGGCATATTGGAGCACACCGTTTGCTCGATGGCAGGGTAGTCTCAGTGAGAAGCATTCGTTGGAACTAGCCGCTGAAGTTGGTTCAGCCGCCCTAGAAGCGCGAAATATTAGTCCCGATGTCTTTGATGGATTGGTGCTTGGTAGCACTGTGCCTCAATCTGCTGGATTCTATGGGGCACCATGGGTGGCAGGAATGATTGGTGCGCCATCAATTACCGGGCCAACAGTATCTCAAGCATGTGCTACTTCTGTTCGTATGCTTTCAATTGCTTCTCAAGAGATTGAATGTGGAGATCGTAACTGCCTCCTCAACATTGCTGCGGACCGCACTAGTAACGGACCCCACATTTACTATCCAAACCCTAGTGGAACGGGTGGAAAAGGCACCACTGAAGACCACGTAAGGGATAATTTTGGAAGAGACCCATGGGCAGGTGGCGCGATGATTTCAACTGCAGAGAACGTTGCATCTGAGGTGGGAATTACACGCGAGGAACAAGATGCCATGACTCTACTAAGATATTCACAATACGAGGATGCTTTGGCGGATGATGGCGCTTTTCACAAACGCTACATGGTCCCTGTTGAGTTGCGAAGAGGCAGAAGAGTTATTGGAACACTCGAACAAGATGAGGGAACGCACCCCACAACTGAAGAAGGATTGGCAGGACTTCGCACAGTTGTTGAAGGTGGTGTTGTTACCTTTGGAGCACAGACTCATCCTGCAGATGGTAACGCTGGCATAGTAATATGTAACGAGGATCAAGCCAAAGCTTTGAGCAGCGACCCTGGAATTAGTATCCAAATCAAATCATTTGGTAGTGCTCGTGTCGACAAAGGGATGATGCCAATGGCTGTTGTGCCAGCCGCTCAAAACGCCTTGGATTCTGCAGGGATTGGTATCAAGGATTGTGCATGTATCAAAACACACAATCCATTCGCCATTAATGACGTCTATTTCTGCAGAGAATTCGAAATAGAGCCCGAATCGATAAACCGATATGGGTCCCCACTGATTTGGGGGCACCCACAGGCACCAACTGGATTAAGAGCTGTAATCGAATTAATCGAAGAACTCGTTCTATCTGGAGGGGGATACGGCCTATTCTCTGGTTGCGCCGCAGGCGACTCTGCTATGGCGCTGGTTTTGGAAGTTTCATGCTAATCAATTTCTAGAAAAAACCGTAGCTTCTCCTTGCCCCACCCCTACACATAACGTGGCCAATCCATTTATTGGCCCGTCATGAGTTTCAGAACGCTTCACCATCTCATGAAGTAATGTGACAGCAATTCTTGCACCTGAACAACCAAGTGGGTGGCCTAAAGCAACCGCTCCCCCATTGACATTAACAATTTCTTCACTTAATCCAAGTTCATTTATACAAGTCAATGCTTGAACTGCAAAGGCTTCATTCAACTCTGCAAGATGAATGTCAGAAATTTCCATCGATGCCCTATTGAGAGCCTTTCTTGTTGCTGGGACTGGACCCCACCCCATTGTTCTTGGAGCTACACCAGCGGCAGCACTTGAGATCCAAGTTGCCATAGGTGTTAGATTCAATTCTGCTGCTTTTTCAGCACTCATCAATACAAGTGCTGCTGCACCGTCATTAATACCACTAGAGTTACCGGCAGTGACACTTCCATTTTCTTTGAAAGCGGTTCGGAGACTTGCTAACTTTTCCATTGTACTATTTCTTCGGGGCCTTTCATCGGTGTCAAAAATAATTGAAGTACCGTCTTCTTGTTTGCATTCAACCGGAACTATTTCGTCTTTGAAGCGCCCTAAATCAATGGCAGAAATAGCCCTTTTATGGCTCTGGAAAGCAAATCTATCCTGCTCTTGACGAGAGGTTCTTTCAGGACTAACTCCTTGAAGTTCAAGCAAATTTTCTGCGGTTAATCCCATTGCATCATTGCCATATTCTTCTTTCAGTTTTGGATTTGAGAATCTCCAGCCTATTGTAGTGTCAAATACCTCTGGATCGTTCTTAATGTGCTCATCCCATGATAAGCCAGATGTGGATTTTGATACGACATATGGGGCTCTAGACATTGACTCGACTCCACCAGCAACATAGATATCGCCTTCACCACAAATTATCGCCCTAGCTGCTGCATTCAGTGCAGTCAAACCAGAAGCGCACAATCTATTGAAAGTAACTCCCGATACTGAAGTTGGTAGGCCAGCCAAAAGAGTTGCCATTCGAGCAATATTGCGATTGTCTTCTCCTGCTTGATTTGTACAACCAAAGTATACTTCTTCAACATCATTACCGTCAATTCCAACTCTATCAATCGCTTCTTTAATCACTATAGCAGCTAAATCATCGGGCCTCACTTTAGACAGAGAACCACCTAGATTTCCAATCGGGGTGCGAACTGCCGAGACCACTACTACCTCTCTCAAACCCCTCACTCCCATAACGTGGGACAACATACTCACCCTTGAGAAGTGCGGAGAGAATATGTCTGCTCAAATGTATTGTTTAGATTATAGATTAGTCCATATCTTGTTTTTCTTCAGCATGCGATGATTGAATAAAGAAGCCCTAGAGGATACTTCATGGAAGAAGAGGAGGGGGGCATCAAACTCCCTCAAATTTCAGAGCGAGATATGTTCGCCATGTTACTTTCTGAAGACGAAGAAAGAGGTGATGAAGAACCAGCGATTGCATCTGGAATAGCAGTTCAAATGAAGCACATGGAACTTGACCCTATGCCGTTCTCTTTGCGTGCTAGAATTAGAGATATATGCGCAAGAATCCCGGCAAAAAATGTTGTTCTAATTGGGGGCGGAATCGGATACCTCGCTGCTTGGCTACTAGATTTGTGGTGTGGGGATCCAGCAAACCCGCCAAAGGAAGAACCACCAAGGCCAGACTCTTTCAAAATAATAGAGTCTGGAGGTAAATTTGGAGTAATAATTAATCGACTAATTCGACGACATGATGCTGATTCTTGGACCCAAGTAATTACAAAACATTGGCACGAATTGGTTGCAGAGAGTGCTTCTTGGTCGGCAGCCACAGCCACCCTACCAGAATCTGCCAATCCATCTCAGTTACCTACCAACATAGATTTAGTAATCGTAGATGTACCAGAATATGAACGCGTATACACTGCTTCCTCGGCATTTGAGATGCTTCCAAAAGGTGGGATTATGATTGTTCAAGAACCTGATGTCCCAACAGGTGATGTTGGGGTAGCAGAACCTGGACAGGAACTTACGGATGAACAGAAGACCGTTGAATCATTCAATAGTTGGATTGAGTTCGTAAAGGCGGTTAGTGAAAGTCACTCGCTAGGATTTGTAGAATTACTTGGTGGCAATCTCGCTGTGTTTCGAAAATAATTTCTAAATCACTGTAAAAACGTTGGATTAGAGTTGAATAAGAAAGGGGGTTATCACACCTAACGGTGTGAGGGTTTAATTGATATGCCAATTCCATTTCGCGTGTCTTGATAACCATGAGCAATTGGCCTGAACTAGAACCTATGCCGAACAAACTAGTCAACTACGGTGTAACAGATAATGGAGTAGCAATCATCGAATTATCCTCGGATTCGGCGGGTGAGCCGTGGACGGAAGGGAAGACCTCAGTAAATACCTACACACACGCAATGATGAGAGATATTGACGAAGCGGTCCTAAAGGCTCGATTCAACGATGATGTGACTGTCATTATCATGACTGGCCATGGTGACAAGTTCTTCTCGGCTGGAGCAAGCATCTCTATGCTTGATGCGGTAACTCCTGGTTTCAAGTACTTCTTTTGCCTTCACGCAAATGAAACATTGTCTCGTCTTGAACAGACACCTAAGTTGGTGATTGCGGCGCTCAATGGTCACGCTGTTGGCGGAGGTCTTGAGATTGCTATGGCTGCAGACATTCGAATAGGACGCAAAGATGCTGGCCAAGTAGGACTACCTGAGGTTTCTTTGGGAGTATTGGCTGGAACGGGAGGGACTGCGCGTCTCTCTCGCCTAGTTGGCAAGGCTAAGTCTATGGAAATCATGGTCACAGGACGTAAGTTCTCCTACGAGGAAGCAGTAGAGATGGATTTGGTACATGAGGTCTGGGATGGACCTTCAGACCAATTCAAGCAAGACGTTCTCGACTATGCAGGCCAATTCACTCTGCCGTTTGCAGCCAGTAAGGCTATTGGTAACATCAAGCGAAGTGTTCAGAGCGGTATGGAAATACCACTAGAGTATCATTTGGCACTTGAGCGAGAGTTGCAATCCGATCTCTTCCAAAGTAAGGATGCAAAGACCGGAATAGCGGCTTATGTAGAGAAAAAGACTCCTCGTTTCGAGGGAGCCTAAACATACTTTTACAAAGGAGATTTTCAAAATGGGGCCTACAGAAGTAGTTGAGCAATATCAACCGAATTTTGAGGCATGGATTGACGAGTTCAATGAATGGCAAACTAGAATCGGGTTCGACCCTGCTTGGCTAGGTGACTACCGCTTCGAAATAAAATTCGATTGGGACACCGCAGGTGATACAATCGAGTTCGGCGACTTTGAGGGGATGCCAAAGTGGGAAAGGCGAATGCAGGTCCCGCAACAGACCGTTCGAGACGCAATCATCAGTATGGTAAGCGTTCAGGGCGACACCGAGTTCGCAAGTGTTGAGCAGCAATGGCATCTTCTAGACACCGCCCCTACTGAGTACGATCGCAAGTCTGCTATGAGAATCATGTGTGAAGAACAGCGCCACGGTTGGCAGATGGCTTATGTTCTGTGCAACTACTTCGGAGACCACGGAATCCGTGAAGCTCAGAAACTTCTAGAGCGCAACTCATCGGCGAATCCTATCCGTGGCGAGGATGACCGACCAAGGCTACTAGGCTCGTTCAACGAACCTATCGATCATTGGCTTGATTTCTTTATGTTCACCCATTTCATTGATAGAGATGGTAAGTTCCAACTCAAGATGCTCTCAACCTCATCTTTCAAGCCCCTAGCTGCGAGCATGGGGCCGATGCTTAAGGAGGAGTCATTCCACCTTGGAACTGGTGCCAATGGCATCCGTAGAATTGTCGCTCAAGGTTTGATACCTTGTGCACTAATTCAGAAATATGTAAACAAGTGGGTCAGCACAGGTCTAGATCTGTTTGGAGTAGATGAATCAACATCTGCACAGTGGGCCTATGTATATGGGATCAAAGGTAGATATGACGAAAGAGAGGCTGATGGGCCTGCTGATAGAGATCACCTAAATGAAGCAAGTAGGATGCTCTACTTTGAGGAACTCAACCTAGAGATGGACCGAATCAACGCTCGACGCAAGGAGGGTGAGCCTGAACTATTCATCCCATCTGACAAATTCAACCGCAGTGTTGGCAAATTCCAAGGTAAGAAGCATGACCTGCGAGGAAATCCTTTCGATGGTAATGATGAGGAATGGGAGAAGTACCTCGATGATGTACTACCAAATGATGATGACGAAGCGCAACTTAAAGAATATTTCAAGGAAGAGTGGATACAGTACCGTGAGTGGAAGGACTGACATTCTACAATCTCAAAGTGGGTGATGAAATTCAGGCACATGCCCTGCTAAGTATTGACAGAGAAAGGCTCCGTCCCTTTTTTGAGCGGGTCCCTGAATTGTTTGAGTCGCACCACCTACATGATTCCGAGGATCCCGAAGGATACGAGGAACTACTCTACCGAGTCTACAGACCTTACACTAGCGGAATGCTGGATATGATAGATGAATGGATGGGGCATGGCCATCGTTCTTGGCACTCAGATGTAGAAAGAGAGGTAATGTTGATGCTGTATGCTATTCGCTATCCAGACACTTTGCTACTTGAGAGTCTCTCAGATGAGACTGACCTAGATATTAGGAGAATTTCAGGTTACCTCCACTTCATGAAGCACACCTACTCGATTTGGGATGAGGATACTCGAAAGGGACTTGAAAAGTTGGGAATTATGATACCCTCATGCGATACTGCTGATCCGTTCATCTATGGGGCTTACATTTCTGCAATTGAATTGTTGAAGGACCTAGCACCTTACTACTCTTTCATCGAACATGATGTTCCAAGGCAGCGCCTCTTTCAATCAGCCTTAGCAGCATATGGCAAGGAGGGGTGAAAATGCCAATTGAGAAAGTAGCCGTAATTGGAGCAGGTACCATGGGTTCTGGAATTGCTCAAGTTTGTGCTCAGGTTGGTTGGGAAACCAACCTTTTTGATGCTTTTCCAGAAGGTTTGGAAGCAGGAATGTCTAGAATAGATGCATTTTGGGACAAGGGAATCGCACGTGGTAAGACCACTCCTAAACAGAAAGAAGAATGGGCTTCTAATCTACATCCAACTTCTGATATGAGGGCGGCTGTAATTGATGCCGACATGGTAATTGAAGCAGTACCAGAAGTGCTTGAAATCAAAGCCAGAGTATTCCAAGTTCTTGGTGTGGAAACAAAAGAAGACTGTCTCTTAGCAACAAATACCTCTTCCCTATCCATAGCTGATATTGCTGCAGCATCAGGACAACCTGAAAGGGTCATTGGTATGCATTTTTTCAATCCTGTACCTTTAATGAAACTACTTGAATTAGTAAAACATGATTTATGTTCTGAAGAAACTATTGAATTAGCAAAATCCGCAGGCGAGATGATGGGGAAGGCAACAATTCTAGTGAAAGATGTCCCAGGGTTTGCAACGAGCAGACTTGGAGTAATATTAGGTAACGAGGCAATACGAATGTTATCTGAAGGGGTTGCAAGCGCTAGTGATATTGATACGGCAATGAAACTGGGTTACAATCATCCTATGGGGCCCCTTGAATTATCCGATTTGGTAGGATTGGATGTTCGACTTGATATCTTAAACAATCTCGCTGAATCTTTTGGTGATGATTCTTATCGACCTCATTCGTTACTAGAAAAATTAGTCGCTGAAGGAGATTTGGGTAAAAAAAGTGGGAAGGGCATTTACGATTGGTCATCAGGAGAAAAGAAAGACCGACATTTCTAATTTTAATGATTAAATCAGATTTGAACATCGTTTGGATTAAGATTCCAAGTCGGATTTTCTAGATTCGAATCATTTAGAAATGGGATTACCTCATCCAGTAATTTAGGAACCTCTACGGACCAAATTTTTCCGAAAAAAGGTGATTCAGGTGTGCCAAGTTTGGCAGTAAGTTTGGACCACATATTATTGATTCCTCGAGTATTTTGTCGCTCATACTGAAACATTAGTGCAGTCACCTGGATGAGACCTTGAATTCCAAGAACGAATTTGATATTTGCCTCCCTAGATTTTAGGGATTTCCACATATCCTCCCAACCCTCGTGAGCATGCCAGTAGCGACCTAAATTGAACTCAGATATCCCATCATCTAGATGTCTCTGTTCCTTTTCAGTTAGCGGGCATTCTTCAGTCATTGCTTTACCCCTATGAGTTATCTTTTCTGAAGGAAGGCATTGACTCCGTCAGAAAATTCCTCGGTTTGACTTGCTGCAACTATTCTCTCTTGTTCTTTTTTCAGTTGATCTGAAAAAATGCTGTGAGATTGGGATTCAAGTAACTGCTTAGTTCCCCCTCTACTTGCCTTTGCCCATTTGCCCCAGTCTTTTGCTACATTTGTTGCCCTTCCAACTAGATCCTCAGTATTTGTAACTTCATCAATTGCACCATATTCTAATGCATCTATTGCCGACCAGGTTTCGTTTTCAAAGAAGAAGCGGCGTGATTTTTGCTCACCAACCAACCTAGGTAACAGCCATGTTGTACCACCATCTGGACTCAGCCCTAGTGGGAAAAAGGCGGCTGCAAGTTTTGCACCAGGACTGGCAACGCGATAATCGGCAGATAACGCCAATCCTAGACCGCCTCCTGCTGCTGCACCATTAATAGCCGCAACAAATATTGTGTCTGACTGTCTAATTTTTACTAGTAATGGATGAAGTACGTCTGTCAGACCTCTAACTAAATCTGCAATTGTACCGTCATCGTAACAGGAACGGAATTCGTTGATGTCTGCACCTGCACAGAAAAATTTTCCAGAACCTGTAAGAACATAGGCTGAGATTTCATCATCATCCATTAAAGAATTAAGAGTCCGAGATATTTCATTTATCGATTTAATACTGAACGCATTTTGTGCTGATTCTGCTAATAGGGTCACCACCGCCACCCCACCAGGCACCCTCTCGACGTTAACTGCCACGACTACCCGTCTCAGTCATACCTCTTAAGTGCATGAATCTGTTAGAGATGGTAAGGTGATACGGTTCATGATGCAACGCGGTCAGTTATACATCAATGGTGAGTGGGTTTCCCCGGATGGAGATGGAATAATCGATGTGATTAATCCTTCAACTGAAGAAGTGATTGGTTCGGTGCCTGTTTCTTCTCATGCTGATGTTGATTCGGCGGTTGCTGCAGCTAAAGCAGCGTTTCCTTCTTGGTCAAAAAGTAGCATTGATGAAAGATCTAA
>CAYNXD010000058.1:0-18833 GCA_964401115.1 uncultured Candidatus Poseidoniales archaeon
GCACATTTTAGACATGTACCACTTCTCTGCATATTACTTCCACCACAATTGCTACAAATATCACCAGTGAATCCTTGCTCACGAGAAATCCGCATCCTCTTTTGTTCAGATGTTTCTGTTACATCTAGAGTTAGTTGAATATCTCTCTTTTCCCCTTCATGTCTAACAACACCATCAGGGGTTGCTTCGGGTCTGCTAATTGACATAGCGTCTAAATCTTCTAGAGATACTTGAGCCAGGTCATCACGTTCAAGATATTGAATTGCCAGCTCACGGAACAAATAATCGACAATACTTGTAGCCATCTTTACACGATTACTTCCACCCTGCACCATCCCACTTGGCTCAAACTTTTGGAATGTAAATGATTTCACAAATGCTTCAAGTGGTACGCCATATTGCAGACCAATTGATACTGAAATTGCAAATTGATTCAACATTGAACGCCATGCAGCACCCTCCTTTGACGTAGTGATCATAATTTCTCCAACCTTCCCATCATCATAAGTGCTAGATGTAAGATACACTGTATGCCCCCCCACTCGTGCTTTCATTGTGTTTGATCCACGACTATCTGGAAGGGGCCTCCTAGTAGCAACATAGTTCTGTGATACTACTTGAGCAACCATCTCAGCCTGCGGTTTTGGTATTGGTAGTCTTTCAACAACTTTCTTCACTACTACATCTACCTCATCCTCTTCCTCTTCTTCAACAACAATGGTTGGCGGTACTAGAGAGGACATCAATGGTTGAGATAATTTACTCCCATCACGGTATAGGGCACACGCTTTATTTCCTGTTTTCCAACTACGAGCATAAGCCTCTTTAACATCTTCAATAGTTACATCACTTGGCATGTTAATTGTCTTTGAAATTGCACCTGAAATAAATGGTTGCGCGGCAGCCATCATATCCACATGTGATTCCCATCGAATTGATCTTGTTCCATAAGCGCCACACGGTTGTGCGCAATCAAATACCGCCAAATGTTCATCTTTGAGGTGTGGAGCGCCTTCTATAGTGGCCTTTCCAAAAATGTAGTCATTTGCATTTTGAATTTCTTCAGCAGAATAACCCAATAAACCTAGGACATCAATAAATGGGTCGGCTAAATTTTCTTCTGTAAGTCCAAGAGCTTCTAAACAGAAATCCTCACCTAATATGTTTGGAGAGGTTAGACTTCTGACATCAAAAACATCTCCAAATGAATTATCCATTTTAGCGAATTCAGCTTCAGTAAACCCTTTTTCAATTAAGGAACCAGTGCTAATACTATGACAACCAGAAAATGACCCAGTTCCCATAACGTAGTTTATCATATCCACAACTTCATTTTTACTATAACCAAGATTTGTCAAACCAGATTTCAATCCAGTGGCGGGTATTCTCAAAGTACCCCCTCCCGCTAGAGTTTTGTATTGGACAATCGAAAACATTGGTTCCACGCCAGTGGTGTCCGCACCCATCACCAAACCGATTGTTCCTGTTGGAGCAATTACAGTTGTCTGTGCATTTCTATAACCATATTCTGTTCCCATCATTACTGCTTGATCCCAAGAAGAGCGAGCAGCCTCTAACAAATCATTAGGGCAATGTTTTGCATTTATTCCCATAGGTAATACTGATAGATTTTCATATTCATCACCCTCGACATCGTATGCTGCACGTTGATGATTCCTCATTACTCTGAGCATGTGTTCGCTATTTTCTTCGTATTGTTCGAAAGCACCCAAGAAAGAAGCCATTTCAGCAGATGTTTTGTAAGATTCACCAGTCATAATAGATGTTAGTGCTCCACAAATCGCATATCCTCGAGGGTCATCATAAGGAATTCCCATATGCATCAATAGCGATCCAATATTACAGAGCCCCAAGCCAAGAGTACGAGTTTCATAGGAGAGCCGTGAAATTTGTTGTGATGGGAATTGCGCCATTAGTACTGATATTTCCAATGTTGCAGTCCATAGACGAATTGAATGCACATAATCTTCAACATTGAAAACACCACGTTCTTTATCATAATAATGTAGTAGATTAATACTTGCAAGATTACAAGCCGTGTTGTCTAAGAACATATATTCGCTACAAGGATTTGATCCATTTATTCTCCCGCTTTCAGGACATGTATGCCAATCATTAATTGTGGTATCGAATTGAACACCAGGGTCTGCACAAGACCAAGCTGCCATGGAAACATCATCCCACAATTCTTGTGCAGGCATTGTTTCACAGGGAACAGGTTCTCTCCCTTCATCTTCGGCAGATGTTTTCTCTGTCCTCCAATAAAGATTCCAATCCCCACCCGATTCAACGGCTTCCATAAATTCGTTAGGAACTCTTACCGAATTATTGCTATTCTGCCCAGAGACTGTTAGATATCCTTTCCCTTGCCAGTCCGCATCAAATTGCTCAAATGACATTGAAGTGTAACCTTGTTTTGCTAAATCTACAATTCTTTTAATGTGTGGTTGAGCAATATTCGCGTTAATAGCACGCTTGATTGATTTTGCAAGTTCTATATTCTTAGAGACATCTGTACTATCTCCCTTATCACCATCATATGATTCAATTGCCTCAAGAATTTTATTAGCGTTTGTTTGTAACGAAGCGGCTCCGGCAATAAGTGCTGAAACTTTCTCCTCTTCTTTCATCTTCCAACTAACATATTGTTGAATATCAGGATGATCTAAGTCAAGAGTAACCATTTTTGCAGCACGTCTTGTTGTCCCCCCTGATTTGATTGCCCCCGCAGCTTTATCTAGAATCATCAGGAAAGATAACAACCCACTACTTTGACCTCCACCAGAAAGTGGCTCACCATCACCTCTAATATTGCTAAAATTACTACCTGTGCCGGAACCGAATTTGAAGAGCAAAGCCTCGCGAGCAACCAAATCAGTAATTCCACCCTCTCCAACTAATTTATCTTCAATACTTTGAATAAAACATGCATGGGGTTGAGGCCTTTCATATGCATTTATTGATCTAGTATCTTCTCTAGTTACGGGATCGACATACCAATGACCTTGAGCAGGCCCCTCAATCCCGTAAGCCCAGTGTAGCCCAGTGTTGAACCATTGGGGGCTGTTGGGTGCAGAACGTTGGCTAGCAAGTAAGAAAAACATCTCGTCATAATAAGCACGAGCATCAGCCTCGCTTGCGAAATAATCACCCTTCCAACCCCAGTATGTCCAACATCCTGCTAGTCTGTGGAATAATTGCCAACCACTGGTTTCCTTTCCTTTCCATTTTTTCGCTTTACTTTTCTTACTTTCATCTGGCTTAGATTTCCAAAGCCATTCGGGCACTCCATCTTCAGGAATTTTTACTAAATAATCAATTCCTGGAACAACTTTCCGAAGATATTTATCAGCAGCAACTTTTCCAGGAACACCGTCAAAACCTTTAGGAAACTCAACATTTTTTATTTTGCGAACAGTATTTCCCATTGCATCTTTCAAATCAATATCAGTAGATGACCATTCAAATTGATCTCTAACTGTTTTATCATGAGAAGTGAAACGCCGTTCAATTACTAGGCCGGGCTCGATAACGCCAACATCAGCACCATCTCGCTTAGCAGTCTGCATTTTTCCACCTCCGGCTCCCTAATCGCTCATCAAGAGGACTCGTTCACTTGCGAAGTGTCCACCTCATGCGAGCGGGATTCTGTTGCCCGTCAAGAGGGTACATAATAGTTCGTAAACAACGGGGCTTTTTCCGCGTTGTTGATTGGGTAGATGAAACCTTTCCGAAAGTGAATATTATCTCCCATCATTGAAAAAATCAAAATCATTTTTTTTTATATCAATCAAATTTGTTTTTTTTATGAGCGATTAACGGTAACTAATTTGAAGGAAAACCCTCACGACTTCAATTAGTGAGTTGTACTTAGGCTTACAGAGGTTGATTAAATGCTTGAACCAGAACAAATACTTCACGCTTCGATGATTCTTAGCGTAGAGTCAGAAGAAGAACGAGAGGGCGGAGTAATTATTCAAATTCAAGAAGCATTAGGTTGCGATTCTTCAGATTATGATGCTGCTATGTCCCACATTGAACAGCACAGAGATGATGGGAATTGGGGGGGCCGTCGTGAAGCAATTTTACATCGCTCTCGCGAGCGAGTGCGAGAGGCGATGAATACAGATACCTTACCATCAGATGGGCCGCTAGCAGACTCTCTAAATTCTCTTATTGGGGATGATGATAATGGGGAAATAGATCCTTTTGCAGAATTAGGAGTTACATCAAATTCTGGTAGTGTCCTGTCAAGTAATCAAATAGACAACTCCGACCCACTTTCTGCATTTATGGATGACGAAGATGATGAGGAACAAGACATGGTTGACGATTCGGGTTTCTTTACTGGTGATTCATCAGTTGGTATAGATGACGAAGAAAATGTGGAAGACACACCTATAGAAGAACCCGAAAATAATGTAGATGAAATTGAAGAAAATGATGACGAAGTAGAACCAGAAATATCAGCAAATGAAGGATATGAGATGTTAATGGCAACTTGTTGGATTGATGGTATTTTAGATCCAGCAGAAGCTAAGTTACTTGCTCGCAAGAGGGAGGAGTTAGGGATTACCTTTGAACAGCATCTTGACATGTTACGTAATATGTTGGAGAATTCATCATGATGGAAGAGAGTACGCCATTTTGGCATGCACTGGAATTGGCTTGGACTGGGGATGGGGCCTTATCTTTACACAGCATTCGTTTATTAGATGCAATGCAAGAGATGATTGGATTAACTGATGAGCGGAGAGCCGAAATAGAATCAAAATTTGAAGAAGATGTTGTGTATGATCTAACACGCGCAGGATTTGGTTGCGGCGATCAAGCATTAGCAGCTTGGGTGGGGACTCTTACGTTTCTCGATGACCCTGCATCTCAAGACGTAGCTAGGGCAATGGGGAAGGCTGGCTTGATGTCTGGAATTTCAAAAGAGATATGGTGCTCTAGTTATTCATGGATGAGTCAATTAGGACTTGGCAATTCTTATGCAGAAGGGGTCTGGTTGGAGGGGGATGATGCCGGTGAACTAGCCAGGGTCCCAGCCTTACTAATTCCTGTAGCACAAAAGATAGGTCTCATCACAGATGAAGATTAATTAATAACCGCAATAAATTATTGATTTATTTTTTACACGAAGTATAGTTGCACCAACTGTACAATCAATCTTAGATTTAATGCTATTTTGTACGTTTATTATTTTCAAACTCACTTTTAACGGTATAGACAAAATAATTCAAACATAGTAATTAGAGGAAAACGTACGTTTGCTGTACTGTCCAATCTTAGTTTTCAGTGCGTATTTTATTCGATTATCGCTTCCCAAGTTATATCAGCAGTATGATTCAACATGTTTGATATTGTACAATATTTTGCGTGACTCTGCTCAATTAATCTAATAACTAATTTTTCAGGTATATCAACCCCATTCACACGATAAATCATGTGTATTTTTGTGAAAACTTTTGGGTGTGATTCAGATCGTTCTAAATCCAAATCAACTGAAGCACTTTTTATCTCTCGATTTTTCAATCCTTCAATGACATCAATCAAACTACACCCACCACATGAGTGGAGTGTTGCAATTACTGGGGAAACACCTTCCCCACCCCATCCAAGTTCCATCATCATTCCATTATTATCTGAACACATGAGTGTTTTACCACCACTCCATTCCACATGAGAGCCCATGTGTTGGGTGACAAGTAACACAGAGAATATGTTTGCGATAGTTAGTCTTCTTCATCCATCGCATTGATGAAGGGGTTACTATTCGGCCAAAACAATGTCCTCGGGTAGCCAGATAACAATGAGCAATGGTGAGTTGCAAGTTCCAGATGATCCAATAATTTACTTTATCGAAGGTGACGGTATTGGTATTGACATCACCCCTGTAATGCAGAAAGTAGTGGATGCTGCTGTACAGAAAGCATATGGGGGTGTGAGATTGATACATTGGAACGAAGTTCTAGCAGGTCAAAAGGCATATGACAACGTAGGTGAATGGTTGCCGGATGAGACTAAGGATGCAATGCGTACAGGTTTAGTTTCTATCAAAGGCCCTCTAACAACTCCAGTGGGTGGTGGAATACGTAGTCTGAATGTTGCATTACGCCAACAACTCGATTTGTTTGCTTGTGTAAGGCCAGTTCGTTGGTATGATGGGACACCAAGTCCTGTGAGAGATCCAGCTTCAGTTGATATGATTATTTTCCGAGAAAATAGTGAAGATGTTTATGCTGGAATTGAATGGGAATCGGGAAGTCAAGAAGTTAGCAAAGTGATAGATTTTCTTCAAAATGAAATGGGGGTATCTAAAATTCGTTTTCCAGAAACCGCAGGTATTGGAATTAAACCCGTAAGTGTTGAAGGAACTGCACGAATCGTGAGGGCAGCCATTAATCACGCGATTAATCAGGATTTGAGTAGCGTCACATTGGTTCATAAAGGGAATATAATGAAGTTCACTGAAGGCGGTTTTCGTGATTGGGGTTACCAGCTTGCTAAAGATGAATTTGGTGCATCTGAGATAGATGGTGGCCCTTGGTGTTCAATGGACAACCCCATTACAGGTAATCAGATTATAATAAAAGATGTAATTGCTGATGCCATGCTTCAGCAAATTCTAACACGCCCAAGAGAATACAGCGTTATTGCGACCTTAAATTTGAATGGAGATTACATCTCAGACGCTCTGGCAGCACAAGTAGGGGGTATTGGAATTGCTCCTGGCGCTAATATCAATTATGATACTGGTATTGCTATATTTGAAGCGCCCCATGGCACAGCCCCCAAATATACTGGTCAGGATAAAGTCAATCCCGGCTCGATTATTCTTAGTGCTGAGATGATGTTGAGATATATGGGTTGGAATGAAGCAGCGGATCTAATCGTGAAAGGTATGGAGGGTACAATTTCAGCTAAGACTGTAACATATGATTTTGAAAGATTGATGGATGGGGCCCAACTTCTCAAATGTAGTGAATTTGGAGACGCTTTGATTACTCACATGTAAAGAGAACTAAGTTAATTGAATAACCTTATAATATTCAATCATAAATTAGTTAGTGTAATGTGATAAAGCCTTTGCATTATCTACTATCACAAATCCAAACTTTTCTTGGAAAGCACGTGCAGGATATGTGAAATCTGAATCTCTTGATGCAATTAGGATGGAACCAAAACCATCTTCACATTGATTTGCAAGATGGGTTGCTAACAACAGAATATCAATATCACCAGCTTCTGGGTAAAAAGCATCACCCTTAATTTCATATCTTTTTGATTCTGAGTGACCACGCGCAATCTTAGCATCTGTAATGTCAGAAAAAACATCTTTTAATTTATACAAAAACATCTCCAATTCATTTTTGTTACTCAGAATTAAATCATTCACACCCTCATTCCTTGATGCATCCCATGAATTGTATTCTTTGATAGTTTGATTAGCCAATTCAACAAGTATCTTTTCGTTAATAGCGTCATCCCATTGTTTTGGATTTACCAAACGATCCCCACAAATTTTCCTTACCCTATTCTGATTTTTAGCGATAGTCCGTAGTTCATTTCTTGCTGCATGAGGTATATAAATCTCAATTTTTCCTTGTTTTAGACGATATAGCAAAGTTCTGTGAAATTGCCTCAAACTATCAAGATGTAGTGGGACATCAATTTCTAAATTTAATTGTTTGATTACTCTTTCAACCAATGCATCAACTAGTAAATTTGTATCTAAAATAACTAATGGCTTAAGTTCTAAATTACCTAAGTGTACCCTTTTGCGAATTGGAATTAAATTTTCAGTTCGAGAATACATAATATGTTGCATCTGTAAAAGCTTTTGAACACCATTTTCGTCGAATTTACCACTATTAATTGCTCTTTCATAGAATAGTAATCCATGTTCAGCACCTCTTTCATCAGATGCCCTATTTGCCACATCAAGTATATCCCTAAATTCTCTTTTATTCAGTGCTTGTTGGAAGTCACTCTCCAATTCCCCACCCTTTCTGTTATGTCCTTTTTGAACCCAATTAATAGCAGCAAGAACCCGGCCGCGAAATGGCCTTGGTGGCAGTCTATGAATCGATGGATATGTTAGAAGTAGATTCAAATCTTCTTCAGAGTAATAATTCTCTTCACTTTCATATTTTTCTCCATTCGCCGCAGTTTTTTCTACCAATCTTATTTTTCTTACACTTGATAGAATCAAATCTCTTGCTATAGTTTTGTCACGCTTTTCTTCATCATTCACTTTCAGATATAAATTGAAATTATCAGTAATATTTGTTTTCAAACCTGCTTCTGAATCGAGTAATTCAATGGCCTCCGGCCAATTACCAGCATGAGCAAAAGAAATCAAAGATTCTTTGTTTAATTTTTGTTTTAATTCAAAATCACCACAACGCATGGATGCTGTATGATATGCCCTTGCAGCTTGTAAATAATCCCCCCTTTTTTCATAAAGCCTACCAGAGGCAATAGATGCCTCCATAGATTTTGAATTATTACTTTTATACCACTTTTCTAATGCCGTACTAGATACACCGTGTTCTAAAACCTGGTCATTTATATTATTCAATAACCGATAAGTGGGTGGATATAACAACACATCATCAATGATTTTTTCAGCCTCTAACCGATTTTCATCATCAGTTCCTTGTAACAGGCTATCTGCTTTGTTAAGTTTTAGATTCAATATCAATTGCTCAAATAATTTTTTTTCTATAACTTCCATAGATGAGGATGTCACAGCATCATTTAGTTTTTCTAGTAATGTTGTTGGTACTAAACCATCACCATCTTCCATCATTGCTCTCCTACATTGTTTGAATGCTTGCAATCCATCAGCGCTAAGAACGGATCCAATATCTTCTAGATTTGCTGCACCTCCATCAAGTAGTGAAGTTAGTGCAAATGCTGCAGGTGAAAGGAAATCAGGTTTTGTGACATCTGATAACATCAAAAAAGCATCTAACCTAGCATTTACAAGCCATTCAATCAATTCAGGTTTTGATTCAGCGCTAATCAATCTAGCAGCAACTAGGGATAGATGTGGGTGTATTTGGGCACCATTTTCATGGGAAAATAGAATATTTGTTAGAGAATCAATATCACCTTCTCCAGTGTAGATCTTTAACCTCATTTCTTCAGTTCCTTCACCCATGCCTTTTTCGAAACCAAGTAACTCAGAAACTTCCAAACGCATTTTTGTTGGAATTGATTCGTATTCTAATATGGCACGTAAATCGAAATCCCTGTTTGATTTGATAACCCCTTCTAACTTTTCAATAACCAAATTATGAATATTTGAATTTAATAATGAAAGGGCTATTGTTAATTGTTCGTTATTTGTAATTGTTAGATTCAAAAACATGTCTTCTATTTCTTCAATTTTATTGGAATTACTCATAGTTTCTACTATTGCCCAACACAATCTAGAATTATCCATTTCAATATCTCTAATTTCCATCCATTCATTTAATTCTTTGAGGCTGGATTTTAATTTATCAACAGTAACATTTTTTCTTTCTTTCGGAATAATTGCCCATGCTTCTGATCGACATGCATCAGAAAGAGAATTTCCACCCTCAAGATCTGTACATTCTTTCCAAACCGAAATATCACCATCTCTAATTTTGATTAGATACAAATGCTCTTTTGCAATTTCACCAACCAATCCATTTTCAGTTGATAATTGTTCAAATCGATTTCTAATTCCATCCATCTCAGCGCTAGACATTAATATTGTAGCAAGGAGTCCAACACTACCATTAGCCTCAGATAATAATCTCGAATCTAGTTGTTTCGCTAGCCATTGTGGTTTGACATTACCCTTCCCATTAATTTGATTGAATAAACGTTTTAGTGGAGCTAGAGTTGTTGCATTTAGGTGTATTCCAAGGGGGGGCCTCAATAGATTAATCAACATTTCAGAATCCCTTGGATCGATACGACATTTTTCTAACCAAGAATAATCTTCAACAATTTTTTCTTCAACTATATCGTAGATTCCCATTTCACTAAGGACTCTTTTGAAAGTAGAGGAAAGTAAATGGAATACTGGATGAACACCATTTGTTTCACATTTTGATCTTAATTTATTTAAATTCACATTCCAATTATTATCCCATTCCTCACCCATAATGATTTTGTGTGTTAATAGCGCAGCTAATCGATAATCAAAATCATCTTCTTTACCTAATAGTGATTCAATTTTTTCTAAATCGAATTGTTGCATCAAAGCACGTCCGCCTCTACCACCCCTGCGTCCAATTCTTTTCCTACCTTGACGAGGAGAATTAGAATCATTTTCCATTTCAAATTTTAATAAATGGAATAACAAACCCCTCCACTTATCATCCATTATTTCCCAAGCATCTGAACTAATTGCTGCAGAGAGCCTTTTTCCTTTATTCCCCTTACTTCTGTCTTCTGCCTCTTCGAGACATTCTTGAAGTAAATTTCTGGTAATGAACTGACCCCCTATTAACCAGCCCCGCCCGCTTGTCGTACATCAACCCAACGATAAAGAACATAGACAATTAATACCACATAGTGAAGTAGTAATTCTTTTTGGGGGAATAATGGATTCCACATCATTTTTGAATTCGGTAATCATTTTCTTACATCCATTGTTAGCAGGCGTGTTAATCTATTGGATGTACAAACAATATCAGTATAGAAGTAAAAGATTGGAGTTGCGTGGAGAAACGGCAAAGAAATTTAGAACAGAACACGAAAAATCGGGGTTATTGATTTATCGTTCTGCACTTGTAGTAGTTACTATAGGTTTAATCACAAATTATTGTATCGGTTTTACTAAAGGGGAAGGAAAATATTCTTTTTTACCCAGCTCATTTCATGGTTGGCTTGGAATAATCGGAATAATCTTACTAACAATATTAGTTAATTCTGGTAAAACGGTCAAAAGATTGAGAGAATCAAAGGAATCGTTTGCTTTTGAACTAAAAAAACATGGTAGGGCTAGTGACTTGGTAATGGCCATGTTAATTATTCACGCATTTCTCGGTTTCATCTATTTATTTCAATTATTGGCAGTTTGACTACGATTCCAAGCATCAACCCAAGCAGATAAATTTGCTGAAATATCAGATTCTTTTACATCTCTATCTTCAACAGAACCCTCATCATTAATCGGTACTATTCTACAACCACATGCATTCCGATGGCCCCCCCCATATGGATCAAACATTGTTGCTAATTTTGTCAAATCAAAAACACCACCGTTTGGATGAAGGAATGAATTTGTGTAGAATGATGCTGATAGAATTCTACTTTGTTTATCAGAATAATCATCGATAGAACCATGAACAATCAGACAGGCATCACAAATATCCCCATAATGAGCAGTAACTAAATATCCATTTGTATGCAACCCTGTGTTCTGAATCTCACAAATAGCCAATCTATTTTCTATTCTTGTTTTCGAGTCTAAAATTTTCCTTATTTCTTCCATTTCATTTCGTTTCTTCTGTATTCTAAGTGCTACTTCTGAATCCTTTACAATTTCCATTACAGATTCCCCATCAACTAATTTATTCAGTAAATTCGTGGTGTAATTTTGATCAGAAGAAGTAACAGTTCTAGAGAGCCAAATGATTTCATCATCAGATAAAAATTCCTCCTTGCTTATTCTCCCCCCATCTAATCTGTCAACCATGTACATAACCGGTTCCAAAGCTGAAAGGTTAAACAGCGGAAGAAATAGGTTGTATGCTACTCTAGCAGCAGAATCTGCTTCCCTCCAATGAATATGCCCGCCCCGCTCTTCGAATTTTTTTTCCTCCTCTATACTAGGCCTATTTGTTGCATGATGGTCGATATATAACACGCAATTAGGATGGAATGGTAAATCACAAATTGCCGTATGTTGATTAATTAAATGATCTAAATCACCACTTCTTATTTCAGCGGGGTGAGAAAAAAATACAGATGCATTTGGCCATGCGGTTTTTAGTACCGCTGCAGCAACAAGGCCATCAAAATCCCCATCAGCAATAATTAGTTGGATGTCGAGTGAATCGACTAGGTTGCGTGGTGGCATGCCTCGGCGGGGTTGAATCACCACCATAGCCATACCGTTGAAATTCTTCATTACTCTAGCAATGAATATGGATGCCCACCATTTCCCCTAATATATGGAGACGTCTTGTGGGTTGGTATTAGTAAACTATGATTCAATATTAGTTCTTCAATATCCTCAAGGGCATTGGGATTTTGTAAAAGGACATGTCGAGGACTCTGACACATCTCTTCAAAAAACAGCACTGAGAGAATTATTAGAAGAAACAGGAATCCAATCTGCTAACATAATACCTGGATTTCAATTACGTACAGAATATCAATTTAGTCGTAAAGGGAATCAAATTTCTAAACAAGTGCATTGGTTTATCGCAGAGACAGACGAAATAGTAGTCAATCTTTCAAATGAACATATCGGATTTCTTTGGTTATCTTGGGATGAGGCGTTAGATCAATTGACATTTGATAATTCAAAAAATGTATTATCATCAGCTAGGAACTTTTTCCAAGAAAGGTAACGTTTTAATTGGTATTCTCACGTTCAGAAAGTGGTATCCACAAAGTTTCTTCTTCTCCTAAAACAGTAGTAACCCATCTACTTAGAACGAATAACCAATCAGATAATCTATTGATATAACACAACGAAAACATTCGTACAGAATCCTCGCCTTCTAAATCTCTAAGGCTAGCCAACTTTCTTTCAACTCTACGTGTAACTGTGCGAGCATGATGGAGGTGAGCTACAACGGGGTTCCCTGTAGGTAAAATAAATGAAGAAATAGGTAGCAATTCATCTAACCATTCGTCCATTTCATTCAGTAATCTTTCACAGACATCATCTTGTAAAATTACCATTCCCTCAGGTATCTTTTCTGGATGTGCTGAACATTCCGCCCCGAAATCAAATAATTCCTGTTGAAGCAAAGCTAATTTTTTCCCTGCATGTGATTGGACTTTTAGAACCGTACCCCTGGGTCCGCCATCAAGTGTTGTAGTCGGCATTCTCACGAGCTCCATTTGTACAATTCCAATTATGGAGTTTAGTTCATCAATTGCCCCTACAACATCTAATCTTAAATCACTCTTAGAAACATGAGTGCCATCTAAGTGAACAGTGTTGCCTTTATCACCAACACCTGTATGGACCTTAGTGATTCGAACCATAGAACCCCTCAATGATTGGGATTAATAGGTATGTTATCAATCCCGAGGTTGATTAATTTAACATGAAGATATCACTTTCTTATCTCTGGTAGATTTAATTTTTAGTAGAATCATTATTCCAAATATTACCCATACAATTAATTCTACAGTGATTAAAACCCAAGACCATGGGCCAAGTGCTAATATTATTTGTGCAGCATCATATGGTACCCCATGAGTTCCGATGAATGCGGCTTGAGAGAGTATATTAGCGCTAAACCAAATTATTACAGCGCTCCAACCTAACATGCTAGATGCATTATTATTACGGGAAATCACTCTTATCAATAATATTATATCTTTCATACAATATAAAATTGAGTAATTAATGTGTGGGGATATCCCACTAACAATTTAAAAGGAAAACATCAAACAATGTTTTTTGTATTTTTTAGTTGATTTAAAGCATCATCTAAAGCTTCGGACCAAGCATCATCTACACTTTCCTTTCCACCCAAACGTTCTAATTTTTCATGATGCTTTATACTCGATTCTTCCTCCCCCAGGTGAGAATAGATCTTGTTTAATGCATGATGGCTCATAGCATTGATGTAACCCTCTTCCATATCCCAAGCCCTTTCAAAGCACCCTATGGCACCTCGATTACCCATTAATAATCCCCGCTGAGTCTGCCTTAATCCTGCAGCAGACCAGGACTTTGCTGATGTACCAACTATCATCCCCTTGAAGAAAATATAAGTTTCAAGCAACAAGAGCAATGAAAGCGTGATGAAAGCAACAGCTTGCTCACCTTTTGAAGACGCGTTCCAATCATCAGCAAATAAGGCCATAGCTCCAGCACAAAGCAAAATTCCTGACATTGGCCCTACAATGACGTCCCTATGTGAAGACATATTCCAAGCACCATACATCATTTGCACACCCCCCATTATAGTGACTATTGTCGCCGAAACTCTTTCCCTATCAAATTGACGCGGGGATGCAGAAGATAACAACAACATCAGACTCAATCCAAGAAGTAATGCGCCCTGATTCCTAGACACTTCTGGAAACGGTTGATCCCTACTCAAGTAAATAAGAATGGCTCCAATTAACGAGACCAGTATCGCCCACGCAACAATATCCATGAAACCCCGCCCCATCACTTAGTCATGAAACCAGTGGTTATTCTTCATCTGGGTTTTCACGCCACCCGGGCTTCCAAAAACTCTCATCATCTAACCAATTAATCCATAAGTTTTCATCCGCAGAAAGAAGGAATTTGGCCCGCTTTTCCAACCCATAAATTAGTTCATTAGACAACTCTTCTCTCTTATGTGCCTCTCTCCATTCATTTTGTAAATCTAAAATCCCTTCTTTTCCGCTATTCGGATTATCAAAATATTTTTCACAAAGACTTCTCAAATCTTGCAGCCACGAACGAGTACCTTTCACTTGTGGTTCATTGCTCCGGTCACCTCTTTTTCTAGAGAACGGCCACCATCCCATATCGCCACCTATTCAGTGAACTACTTTGAGTCTATCGTGTGGATAAGTTGATTTCCGAGACCCATTTGGTTTAGTTATGGGCCGAATCATAGTACATACTCATGGGCGACCCCGAGAAAGAGCTTATTCTCATTTGGTTGAGACATATTCATCTAGATTGGAGTCAAGAGGTGTAAAACTAATCCAACATTCAGATAAATTAAGCCATGATGATTACATTAAAAAATTAGAAAAATTAGCAGAAGGGTCTAAGTTGATAATTCTTGATGAGTCAGGAAAATCAGGAACATCTAATTGGCTTCATTCGTTATGGAAAAAATGGAAACTGGAGAAATCGAATATTCATCTTGCAATTGGTCCAGTTGATGGGTATGAAAATTCAGTTACTGAAAAATACGATACGCTCAGCCTCGGACCTCTAACTTTGACCTACGAAATGGCAGCAGTCATTTTGCTTGAGCAATTATATCGTGTTAGCGAATTAGAACGCGGTTCGCCATATCATAGAGAATAATTTCTAATAATTTAATATTCGACTTGAGTAACATCATCTCCAATTTCAATAATTGACTCTAATAATCGATCAATTACCTTTTTACTAACCAAAGGATTTGAAATTACAGCACGAATTATTGGTCTTTCATCAACTAATGACATTGAAACCATAAAACGATTGGATTCCAATAATTTAATTCTAATTTGTCTATTTGCCTCATCTTGTTTTTCTGGTGTTAATCTAGCACCAGTATATCTTATACAGACATTTGTCAAAGATGGTTCTGCAGCTAATTCAAGTAAAGGTTGTTGGCTAACTTTTTCAGATAGATAACTTGCCATTTCAAAATATTTCTCTACTAATTTTTTCCAACCATCGTTACCATTAGCTCTCCAAGCCAACCATAGTTTAAACGCGTCCACTCTTCTCCCACATTGGAGACTTTTTCTACCTAAATCATCATCAATTGAAGAATCGGAGAATAGATAGTGTGCGGTTTTAGTGGTGTGAGAACATACTTTGTTTAATGTCCCGCTATCTCTTACTAAGAATACAGAACAGATTAGTGGTATTCCCATCATTTTATGTGGATCCCAACATATTGAATCCGCCTTTTCAATACCACTGAGCAAACCTCTTGTTTTTGGTGATAGGAGGGCAGCACCACCCCAAGCAGCATCAACATGTAGCCAAATATATTCCCGCCTACAAATTTCAACAATATCTTCTAATGGGTCGATAGCCCCTTTGACAGTTGTCCCTGCAGTTGCAATTACACAGAATTGAATTTTACCAGCTCTTTTCTCTGTTGCAATATATTCTTCCAATATATTTACATCCATTTATCCTGAAGATTCGCAAGGAACTGCATTTAGATTTTTTTTACCAATTCCCAAAACATTTGCTGCTACTATAGTAGAATAATGAGCTTCTTCAGAAATGAATGCCACTAGTTCTTTACCCTGCAAACCCTCAAATTTTGCATCTGGTAATTTCTTATCTCTGGCGCACAAAAGCCCCAACAAATTTCCATTTGATCCACCTGTTGTGAAAATACCTTCACCCGCTTCATAACCTGCAAGTTTTGCCATTGTAGCAATCATTTCATTTTCAATTAGTGTTGCCATAGGTGCAATTTCAAAGGTGTACATAGAAGTATTTGTTAGGGCAGTAATAATTTCTCCAGCAAACGAAGCAACATTCGTTCCACCCCATAAAGGATTCATAAAATGAGGGTGGCTAGTATTTACAGATTCAGTTACGTATGTGTCTATATCGGAAAGAAGTTCTTCAATATCAACACCTTCTTTCCTAACTGAGATATCTAATCTTCGCTTCAATTCTTCATAACTTTCAGCCGTGTTAAGTTGACTTTCAGAATCACCATGTTCTGCTAAACGCCTCCATACTCTAGCTAGTACGCCTTGTAACAACCGTTCATCGAAGTCGCTAAGCCCCTCATTACCCTCAGCCATCGAATCTCCGACCCGATGCTGTAAGTGGGAAGGTCATGAATGATTGCCTACAACCGTTGAAGTTCTTGCCGATGTGCATCAATTGCACAAATAGCAGACATATGAACAACTTCTCTAACACCATCACCTTGTTGCAGAATTTGAACTGGTTTAGCCATTCCTTCAAGAATGGGGCCAGTCATTTCAGCATCACCAAGGTGATCTAGTAATTTATAAGCAATATTTGCTGATGCTAAATTGGGACAAATTAGTACATTGGCTGCGCCACTAAATTCCATGAATGGATAGTTCTCTTGAATCTCATCAACTAATGCCGTATCCGCTTGCATTGGTCCATCAATTACAATATTTGGATCCAATGTTCTAGCAATTTCTATTGCGTCTTCAAGTCTATGAGTGCGTAATTCTCTGCTAGAGCCAAAGTTTGAAAAAGATAGTAGAGCAACTTTTGGCTTCAACCCAAATCTTCTTGCTACGCGTGCCGTTTGTACAGCAATTTCTGCTAATGTTCTCTCATTAGGATATACATTAACAGTCGCATCTCCTATGAAAAGCAATTTACCTTTAATTGCCATCATATACATGCCAACAACTCTTTCAGCTTCTTCATCTGTACCAATTACTTCCAAACAAGGCCTTAGAAATGTAGGATAAGCACGAGTTAGTCCCCCAACAAAACCATCAGCATCCCCCACTTCTACCATGGTTACTCCGAAATATGTACGAGATTTTAGCATACGCTGAGCATCAACAATAGTCAACCCCTTCCTCTCTCTTTTCCTTACTAATGCATCTCTGTATTCGCCTTTCCTTCTTGGATCGGTTAGCGGGTTGATAATTTCACATTCAAATTCGAGATTCAATTCCGCCTTCATACTTTCAATAACTTCATGATTGCCTAATAAAATAGGAGTGCATACTCCTTCATGCAATAATTCATACGCAGCCCGAAGAATAGAAGGGTCATCTCCTTCTGGAAAAACAATTTTTTTCTTTGAACGCTTTGCTTTATTCATTACTGAACGCATCACTGAATTAGTTAATCCGTGTCTTCCTTCTAGTTCATGACGATAATTTTCAATTACAAAGTGCTCGCGTTTTATTCCTGCAACACCAGCCTCTACAGCGGCTTCTGCAACAGCAGAAGCAACCCAAACAAGCACTCTCTTGTCAAATGGTTTTGGAATAATGTAATCTTCACCAAATGTAATGAAATCTAACCCATAGGCATCGCTGACATCGTCAGGAACTGGCTCCTTGGCTAGTTTTGCTAGAGCTGTAGTTGCGGCCATTTTCATACTTGGAGTTATTTTCTTAGCCATGCAATCCAATGCCCCTCTGAAAATAAACGGGAACCCTAGAACATTGTTTACTTGATTTGGAAAATCAGAACGACCACTTGCAACAATCGCATCAGGTCTAGCAGCCTTAGCAATATCTGGCATAATTTCAGGATCGGGATTTGCTAAAGCAAAAACAATTGGCTTCTCTGACATTGAACGCAACATTTCAGGATTAACAATATCTCCTTTAGATAATCCGAGAAAAATATCTGCACCCTTCATTGCATTTGCTAAATCTCCATCAGGACAATCACATGCAAACCTCTTTTTCTCTTCTGACAACCCACCTTTTTCTAATCGAGAATCAGTAATTATCCCCTTTGAATCAATCATTTTTATATTTTTAATTTCTACACCAAGATGGACCCAATGTTCTGCACACGAAATGGCAGATGCTCCAGCACCAGAAATTACGACTTTAACATTAGAAATTTCCTTTCCTACCAATTCAATAGCGTTCAGCATAGCAGCGCCTGAAATTATTGCAGTTCCATGTTGATCATCATGCATTATTGGGATGTCGGTATTTTCGGCAATCCTACGTTCGATTTCAAAACATTCTGGAGCTTTAATATCCTCCAAATTTAATCCACCAAAAGTAGGAGCAATAATACAAACAGTATGGATAAATTCATCGGGATCTTCTGAATCGACTTGAATATCAAAAACATTGATGTCAGCAAAAGCCTTGAGTAAGAGACCTTTTCCTTCCATAACTGGTTTACTTGCTAAAGCACCAATGTTTCCTAATCCAAGTACAGCAGTACCATTGGATATTACTGCAACTAAATTACCCTT
>CAYNXD010000059.1:0-13497 GCA_964401115.1 uncultured Candidatus Poseidoniales archaeon
TTCATGCGCATCCCACAATGACTGAATCATTCCATGAAGCAGTCCTCAAAACACTTGGACATGCAATACATTCGTTGTGATCTAATGCGAGAATTCGTCGTGCTACGCGCCGGCATTGTAGAACATGAATTAGTTTCCAAAGAGATGAAAAGGCTACAAAAAATGAGAATTGAAAATTCTATTCGAGATACTCTAATTTTAGTTGAACATCCAGAGATTGTGACCGTTGGGCCGCGTGCAAAAAATGATGGCGTTATTATTCCTAAAAAATATGAAAGCGCTCCTATAGACCGCGGTGGGGGGGTAACATGGCATGGATCAGGACAACTTGTTGCTTACCCAATTTTTCATTGGGATTTGAAGGGTGAAAGAAACGTTTCTAGAATAATAAATAAACTAGAACAATGGGTTATTGATTCATTAAGTGCAATTGGAATTAAAGCATCTAGAGATCAAAGGATGCAGGGCGCTTGGCATTCTAATCAAAAAATATCTAGTGTAGGGTTACAATTTCTAAAATGGGTAAGCAGGCACGGATTTACAATTAATTACAATACCCCAAAAGATAGGGTGGAAGAATTATCTTGTTGCGGTTTAGAAAAAGGAGTCACAACATCACTAAATAGACTAGGTAAGGAGGGACTTACTAGAGATATTCTCGAAGGAATAATCATCAGTATGGCACCAAAAAGCATCAACAGGATAGCTACTGAGATTCATTTATTGGAAGGTTTACCGCCTTGGAATTATTATGACAAGGTTTGAGAACGTCGCGGTTTAGCGAGTACCATGATGAGATCAGGCAATCCGTATTTGAACAACGAAACATTTGGATTTGGAACCGGCCAAAATAGAATGACACTAGAAGGGGTTGCTAACAAAACAATGCTTTTGCTTGGCATTTGTATTACTACAGCATTTGTTTCTTGGACTACGATTACAGTAAATCCAGAACTAGGTACGATTCTATTCTTTATAGGAATTATTGGGTCGCTGATTGCAGCAATTTCTATGTGGTTCATAGACAAAAGTATGGCAATTTACATTGGCCCGATATACGCAGCATTTGAAGGATTGGTATTAGGCCCATTCTCGGGCATAATGGAAGCTTATTACCCTGGGATAATTGTTCAGGCAGTAGGCCTAACCTTTGGACTATTTTTGACAATGTTAGTCATTTATCGTGCTAGAATAATTAAGCCTTCAGAAAATTTAGCAATCGGACTAGCATCTGCAATTGGGGCAGTGATGCTAATCTACCTTACATCATTCATTTTGGCAATTGCTTCCCCCTATCAAATACCATATATCCATGGTAACGGCATAATTGGAATAGGATTCTCTCTGTTAGTAATTGGTATTGGAGCACTTACTTTCGTTATGGATTTTGATTTCATTGAAAAGGGAGTTGAACAAGGCGCACCAAAACATCTTGAATGGTTTGCTGCCTTTGGTTTGATGATTACACTAGTTTGGCTATACATTGAGATTCTCAGATTGCTTGCAAAACTACGCTCACGCTGAAGCGAGAGTTCATCACTCAATACCTCATGCAACAAATTATGGATGAGCACCCGCTATCCCCAAACCTAGGTCTTGCAAGTGGCGGGGGGGATTTCCCGCCCATCAATTATCTAGAATGGTATTTGCCTAGGTTACAGAATGGAGTAACCCATGATCTTTCACAATCTGGACTAAACTATCCTTGGGACTGGGAAATGATAAATGAGGGTGGGATTCTTGATGGTTTTACTGATGTATTTTCAGAAATACAGTTTGACCCAAGAATTTGGGTTGCTGAAAGAGAAGGCGTTGAACCATCTCAAGTTGCTGGTGGGCATGGTGTTAGTCAATGCTTACTATTCGCTTTGCTATCAGTAATGAACAATGAAAAACCGAGAAAAGTTGCTGTAGAAGTCCCATCTTACGCACCAGTTTCTCAATTCGCTCGTGCATTGGGGTGTGAAGTAATTCCATTTTCTAGAGCACCTTCAAACTATTCCGATTATGGGCCTTGGAAGATAAAGAGAGAGGAACTTGAGGAGATAATAGATGAGGTGTGTGCTGTTGTCACTACTCCATTACAGAATCCTACTGGATGGATGATGGATTATGAAGACCAAAAATGGTTATCTGATATTTGCGAAAAAGCGGGCATAGGAATTGTTTCGGATGAAGTATACTTAGATTCCACTAAAGGCACAGAATATTACAGACCAATGCACCATTTTGGCCCCCATTGCGCAAGTGTAAACTCACTGACAAAATGTTACGGATTAGGGACTCTTAGGGTTGGTTGGATTATTGGTTCAACCGAAATAGCAACAAATGCAGTTAGAGCTATGCATAGCCTTCAAGGATCACTAGCAATGCCATCCCTACATATTGCAAAATTGGCATGGCCCCACCTAGATTCTACATTAGAATATATCAAAGAGCGTAGGGCTGAGAACCTACCAATGTTGAAAAAAGTGCTATCTGATAATGGCATAGAATGGAACCCGCCACCAACTGGAATTTTCGGTTGCTTCCCACTACCAAAAGAAATTGATTCTCAATGGTTTGTTGAAGAAATATGTTCTAAGCACGACCTTTTGGCTGTGCCTGGACTAATGTTCTCACCTAAACTGAAAAATTTTGTGCGAGTTGCATGGGGTGGCAATAAATCCCAATTCACAGAGGCAATGGAAGCATTAAATCACTCATTACAAGAATTGAAATGATAGAAGTCCTAGGGGGGTAACATGCCTTCAGCAGTTGTTGCCATCAGTGGCGCAAGTGGAGCACGTTATGGTGTGAGACTAATTGAGTGCCTAAGAGCAGCAGATTGGAATGTTAATCTTATAATAAGTAGAGAGGGAGCAATTAACCTAGATCTAGAATGTGGAATCACTCCTATCGAATTGGCTTCAAAAAATGGAGTAGTGCTTGAAGAAAATAATAATCTAGCAGCCAAATCTGCATCTGGATCAGCGAAATTTGATTGCTATATCATTTGCCCAGCATCTGGTACAACTGTTGGCAAACTGGCTTCAGGAATTAGTGACAATCTAATTACTCGTTCTGGAATGGTTGCTCTAAAGGAAAGAAGGAAACTAATCTTAGTACCCCGTGAAACACCTTATGCAACGGTTCAGTTAGAAAATATGGCAAAACTTTCAAATTTTGGAGCAATAATTCTACCTGCTAATCCTGGCTACTATAATAATCCAAAAACAATTGAAGATCTTGTGGACTTTGTAGTTGCTCGAATTCTGGACCAACTAGATATCGAACACAATTTATCTCAAAGATGGTCAGGTGGAGAAGTTACATTGACTGAGTCATTAGATACTGACTTGAGTCTTGAGTAATCCAATTAGGGTTGGGTTGATGAAGGACCTATGGGCACGGAGTATTGATTGGGATGCGCTACGAAGATATGACTTCGGCAGAGATGAGTGCTGAATTGAAGAATTTAGGGCTGAAAGTAAGTGGCAGTAAATCTGAAAAATTGAATAGATTAAAATCTGCGTCTGATTCAATAATTGTCGCCGATTTGGTTGAAGAATCTAGTTTTGCTAGTAGATTAACAGAAAGCAGGGATATTTTTGGGAAAAATATACCTTACTTTGGATTAATTGTTGTCACAATCCTATTGATTAGCATTGCAGCAGGAGGTGTTCTTGGAGTTCCGGCAATCATGAAGTGGATAGAAGGTGACCCAGAATATACTCTGATTGATTTTGACCCATCTGAAGCTAGAGCTAGGGCAGAGCATTTGGTAAGTCTTGGACATCCTGAGTACGAAGGTAGAATGTCTGGAACTCAAGAAGAATTAGCAACAGCAGAGTCTAATAAGCAAAATTTCACTGATTATGGGATGTCTGCAACAATAGAAGAATTCGATGTTCCTATGTTTGAGATTCAATCGAATCCCAGAATTCATTATTGTGTCCCTGGAGATTATTCGCCAGCTCCAAATTTAAATCCGTGTGGAATTGATCCTGAAGCAACTAGAGTTGAATTTCAGCATCGTATTGACTTCGTTATTCAGGGTTATAGTGGCACTGGATTCTATCAATTTGGTGATGACCTTGATATTGTCAATTTATCCAATGGTAGTGACGACACTCTTTGGTCTCAGGCCACCGGACAAATTGGAATGGTATGGGGATCAGCAGGAGTTGGTAGCAATACGGAAATATATGCTAAAGCAATAAAAAATGACTTGGCTGCTCTATTCCTTACAAATGTCGCTTACAATTGTGGCTTGGTAGAAGCTGATGATTGCGTACCGATATTCAAAACAGTAGATATTGAAGGTTTGTTGAGCGAAACTGGTGGAAACCTACCAGATACAATACCATTCGTTCAACTATCGAAAAACATGGGTGAGGAATTATCAGAATTATTTGAAAATAAAGATAGCAACGGTGCGAAAATAGCTATTGAAGTAGATGTTGATAACCAAGGCACTAGAACTGTTAGAGTGCCATGTGGAATAATTCAAGGAGAAGACGACAAACAGATTATTTTCGGAGCACATCATGACACCGTGTATAGTGGCCCTGGCGCAGTAGATGATACATCAGGCACTGCTACAGTATTGGAATTAGCTCGACAATTTGGATTGATGTATAGCCAATTGGGAACTCCAAATCACACCATTAAGTTCTGCACTTGGGGTGGCGAAGAAGAGGGGCTACATGGATCCAAGGCATGGGTTGAGAAACATGCAGATTACCTAACTGACGATTTGATTCTCTACGTCAACTTGGATATGAATCATGTCGATGCCGATCCTGCACGCGGTAATGATTTGACTCTTTTTGGAAATTATCGAAGCGATGTAGAACAAATTGAAAATATCGTGGAAAAATTCAAGATTGAAAGACCAGAATTATCTTCAAAATACGAAATAAACATCCGAACACTTGACGGACCCAAAAATTCAGAGACTGGAATGCCTTACAATTCGGACCATGGGCCATTCGTCTATGATCTCCAGCAAGATGATGATGATGACACTGGCCACGCATTAGTTTGCTATGGCTCTGGTTCATACGAATACCATACATATGCCGATGATATGAGTCGCTTCAATGAAGAAAGTTTAGCTGTAAGTGCAATAATTTATGGCACCTATGCTCGCTATCTTGCATGGGGTGAAGTTTGATAAATCACCACACAAGGGTGTCTCTTCATGAAAAGAGCACACGCCAGCCATATCCTGATTGCCAGTAAAGCCCAAGCAACTCAATTAACAGAGAAGATTAACTCAGCAAGAAAACCTTTCAAAGAGTTCCAAAAGATGGCAAAAAAACACTCAACTTGCCCATCTGGACAGAAAGGTGGCGACTTGGGATGGTTTCACGAGAAGCAAATGGTCAAAGAGTTCTCTCAAGCAGTTTGGAATCAAGAATTAAAAGAAGTTGGGCCATTCATTAAATCTGGGTTTGGATATCATATCATATATGTTCATGAGAGAGATGAGTGATTAATGATTGAGAGCCCTGATCGGAAATTTGTCTGGAATGGCAATGATTGGGTACCCAATCCTGCGGCACCCCAACATACCTATTTTCAAACTAATCCGAATTTACATCCAGCATATAATCAACAAAACATGATTTATGCCGTACCCCAAAGAGGAAAAAACAAGAAGTTTTGGATAATTCTAGGCAGCATTATTTTTACAATTATTGTAGGAGTAATATTGATTTTTGGACTCATAATTTGGATGCTTATGATTCCCGAGGAGTTCGGATACAGGTTAGATGTCCCATCCAATACATACGAAGACCTAGGTGCAAACAAAGAACCATTTTTAGTAAGCGAAGGGTATCCAGATTTCTCAACAACTGTAGCTATTAGCAACTTCGGAAGTGGAGTAATAATTGGCGAACGCTGGATACTAACTGCTGGCCATGTTTTACTGGATGAGGAATATGGTGAGGAGTCTGTTGGTTCTTGGCTTGTATATGTTGGCTCCGATCGAGATAATCCAGATTCATCGTATGAGGTAAAATCATTTCACATTCACCCGGGGTGGCGGGTTGATAGTTCCAATGAAGGTTTGGAGTATGGTTTGGATATTGCATTAATTGAGTTAGAAAACCCAGTTCAAGGAGTGGTCCCAGCACCTTGGGCAAATTCTACGGAACTGGATGATGGACATCTAGATTCATTGGTATATAGTTCAGGATTTGGAGATTATTCTATAGTATTAAATGATGAAAATGGAGATTATTCTCAACGTCGCGCATGGCAAAATACTCTTGACCGGCTTTCTGACGATATAGATGCGAAAAAGGAATACGTAAACGATGATATTTGGATGGGTGGTTGGGTAATTTATGACTTTGATAGTCCTGATGGGATGACAAATTCACTTGACGGAGAGGTTGATGGGGAATTTTCTTACGTTGGGGAAGGTGATAGTAGCCCCAAAGCATTGGAATTTGAGGGAACTTCAGTTCCCGGTGATTCAGGTGGCCCAACATACTTGCAAATTGATGGAGAGTGGACTGTTATTGGTTTGACTAGCCACGGTTCAACGGATGGATATTATGGAGACATTGCAATGAATACCAGAGTTTCTAGCCATGCTGATTGGATTTGCTCGGTAACTGGCCCAGAACTTACGGGTTGTGAATAAAATCACTCTTTCTCCCAAGGAAGCCATTCCAAACCTGACTCTGGTCGATACCAATGTGTTCCTGAACCTGTAGGGTGCTCTATCCATTCATTACCATCAGTAGACAAAGCGCCTACAGAATCTATTGGTGGGCTAGTAGATGAGTCGGAAACTGAATTATCTCCTTCTATTTCTGAATCGTCCTCGGTTTCATCAGCAAATTTATCGTCATCAACATCATCTATTTCAGGGGCTTCAGAAAACATGAATGAATCATCTTCAATGAATGATTCACTGTTACCTAATTCATCATCCTTTTTTCGTTTCTGACCAATTACCAACATCATGGTAAAAATCGCAATAAATAGTAACGAAAGTGCTGTAACTAAATCAATCAAATCTGAAAGTGAATAGCCATTTCCTGCACCTTCAAGTTCTGAATTAGAATCTGTTTCAGTTTTATTTTCGATTATCCCGCCATTGTCAATACCCACATCACCCAAGGGTGAAGTAATATTTTCATTTGAAGAATTATTGTGATAGTAAACCACTGTTGTAGAATTGTTATGATAATGAATTACTGTTGTTGTGACTGGGCCTGAACCGTTATCACTTGAGTTCAAATATTCGTGAATAATTGTGGTATTACTTCCATTAGAGGAGGGGCAACTTGACTCCCCAAATGGGCAAGGGTCATCATAATCATTTACTCCATCGCCATCATCATCACCGTCCTCAAATGAATCTAGACAACCATCTCCATCGTAATCATTGCCGCCGTTGGAAATCCAACCTGTGGCCCCCTTTGGGCAATTATCCATGTGGTCATCTATTCCATCGCCATCATCATCCTGATCTTCAATAGCGTCGTAACATCCATCTGAGTCATGATCTGTAGTTCGCCCTGAAATCCACCCTATGTCCCCACGGGGGCAATAGTCATCAGCATCATTGAAACCATCGTTGTCATCATCCATGTCTTCATACGAATCTTGGCAACCATCTGAATCCAAGTCATTGGAGGAATTAGAAACCCAATCCAGATTACCGAGGCTACACAAATCATGATTATCAGGAACGCCATCATTGTCATCATCTAAGTCTTCATCAACATCGCGACAACCATCATCGTCGTAATCTACAGACGAGTTCCTAATCCAATAAAGTACGCCTTCGGAACAATCATCATTTTCATCTAGAGAACCATCCCCGTCATCATCTTGATCCTCCAAAATATCTTGGCAACCGTCATTGTCATAATCTACACTAATATTAGATTGCCAACCAATTTCACCAAACATGCAGTTATCAATGTCATCTAACACACCGTCATTGTCATCATCATTATCTTCCAATGAATCTATACAACCATCCCCATCATAGTCAGTCGCAGAATTGGAAAACCAACCGAGATGTCCTTTATTGCAGATGTCATTTGTGTCATTTACCAAATCGTTATCATCGTCAAAGTCTTCAGAATCATCTTTGCAACCATCAGAGTCATAATCATTCAAATTTGTTGAATTCCAGAACTGGAGACCATTTGGGCTGCACTGATCAAAAACATCTTGGATTCCATCCTCATCGTCATCCAAATCCTCGGCATCATCCTTGCAGCCGTCGGAGTCTCTGTCGGTATTCTGTACTGATATCCAAGAAGTGTTTCCCCGGGGGCATTCATCTAGTTGATCTATCATTCCATCGTTATCATCATCATAATCACAAGCATCTCCTAGACCATCCCCTTCATGATCAGATTGGTTCGTATTAATGTCATCTGCGCAATTGTCAATCTTGTCTGCTACTCCATCACCATCTCGATCTCTATCCCATTTCCAAATGAACATATCATCAGAGCCATAACTTGAAATTTGCATATTCTCAAAACTTAGACTACCAGTGAATGTACCCGTAATATATGCTGACCCCGAACTGTCAGTAGAAACTGAACTATGTTCAGCTGTGTTGGTCACATTCCACATTTCCAAACCAGTAGAATCTAACCTTTTGATGTAACCATTACCGACTATCGTCAATTCGTTTCCAGAATGAATTGCTAAGTCCATTACTGTAGTCCTAGTTTGACCGGCGTAGATGGGGGATATCCTTGAAGCCCATATCCAATTACCATTTGCAGAGGCTTTAGCAACGAAACCTCCGCCAAATGAAATGTTGATATTAGGACCAAAAATAGATTCGCAATATGTATGCTGACTACAAGGGTCGTTGAAACCTGCCAAATAGATGTCATCATTAGAATCGACCAAAAGACTAGTTGATTCATCATAACTGGAACTACCCCCATGAATAATCCATTCCCAATTATGACTAGCATTAACTTTAGCAACGAAGGTATCTGAAACACCGTTTGTACTGCTCACGGAAAGTCCATGGAAAGAAAGAGTCTCTGCACATGTACCCCCCCAGCAATTTTTCTCAACATACCAACCTGAAACAATAGCTGAGGAGTTACTGTCAGTTTTGACATCTGTCATCAAAACATCTAGGCATTCATCAGATAGGCGATCAACCCATTGAATAACACCGCTTGAGTCATATTTTACCAACCATGGAATGTCTCGTTGAGAACCGCTGCTGCATGGAGTGGTTATCGATTGGGAAGATGATGTACCATAGAAGCTAACCGTTTTCCTATAATTATGCCCAGAATATTCTAGCCTACTATGCCCCACGGCATACACATTTTGATTTCTATCGACAGCAATACCTCGAGCAAAACCCTCGAAGCAATCTTGCATGATTTGAACCCACTCCCAAGTACCATTAGAATCCAATTTGGCTACAAAACCGTCTTTAGTAGTATCATGACATACAGTATAACCTGAACTTGTAGTGTGAGGGTGGGATGACTTCGAAATAGAACCCCAGTATTTTGTATGTCCAAAATTACCTGAAATATACGCGTTACCAGAAGCATCAATTTCCAAATCAGTCAATGTGGCTTGGGAACTTGATGTGCCATTCGAATTGGCAACCCATTTCCAGTTACCATTGGTATCTAGGCGAGCGACAAAAATATCGTCTTTGACATATATCGTTGAGGAGCCAAATGTTGCAGAACAAGGAGATGTATCATGACAGATATTACCTGCTATGTATAGGTCGCCATTAGAAGCAATGCTGCTTGCAATCCCTTCATCAGACCCAACACCACCTGGGTGAAGTCCCCAATTAGTACTAGTGACTCTTGCCCCTGCTAGAGCTTGTACCTGTTGAGGCGTCAAATCATCCTCAGAAATTTCGATTAATTGTTGAATATTAATTGATTGATCAGCAGAATTGTCAATCATTAAGCAAAGAGATGTTAGTAGAAACATTAGAGATAAAATTAGTCCGGCAATTTTACTAGAAAATAGGGTTTTTCTAGCCTTGTAGTCACTCTTGCTGCCGAATAGCGAACTAGACATAGTCCGAGAGTGCATCGATTCCCGACTATCTTCATATTAAATATGCTTTGACAATTAAGAATTGTGAAAATAAATCACTCTTGCTCCCAAGGAAGCCATTCTACCCCAACCTCTTTTCTATACCAATGTTGGCCACTACCAGTGGGGTATTCAAGCCATTCATTGCCATCTGTTGACCATGACCCACCCAAATCTATTGATGGAATTGCAGGGACTTCTTTAGGCCCACTATCTATTTCATAATTGGAATTATTATCAAAATCATCAGTAAAGGATTCTTGAGTAATTTCTTCACTTTGGGGGGACTCTTCGTATAGGAAAGACTCGCCTTGAATGAATGGTGCATTATTGTTGAATTGTTCCTTCCTTGTTCGATTCTGTCCTATAACCAATAACATGGCAAAAATTGCAATCAATAGCAATGATATTGATGATGCTAAATTAATTAGATCAGACGTAGAATATCCATTTTCGGCATCATCAAGTTGTGAAAAGGATTCGTTTTCTGTTGAGTTTTCTAGTGTATCATCAACCCCCAAATCACTATCAATAAGAGGATTTGTAATATTATTAGAAGTAGAATTGTTGTGGTAATAGGTGATTGTTGTCGAGTTGTTGTGGTAATGAATCACTGTAGTGGTGACAGGTGTAGAATTGTCATTTGATGAATTCTCTGGATATTGGTGAATGATGGTTACATTTCCACCACTCCCTGTGAAGCAATTTTCATCACCATAAGGGCAAGGGTCAAGATAATCTGTCAATCCGTCACCATCATCATCACCGTCCTCAACTGAATCAAGACAACCGTCGCCATCGAAATCACTACCCCCGTTGGAGACCCATTCAACCATACCCCTAGGGCAATCATCCATACTGTCAATGACACCATCACCATCATCATCCTGATCTTCAAGGGCGTCATTACAACCATCTGAGTCATGGTCTGTAACTTTACCAGTTGTCCAACCAATATCGCCTTGAGGACAGAAGTCATTGGCATCACTAACGCCGTCGTTGTCATCATCATCATCTTCTGTCAAATCACGACAGCCGTCCATATCGTTGTCAGTTAAACTAGTAGAAGTCCAATTACGCTCACCAAGGTGGCAGAAATCAGAATGGTCAGTCACACCATCATTATCGTCATCCACATCTTCATCACTATCACGACAACCATCGTCATCGTAGTCTGCAGGAACATAGCGTATCCAATAAGATACACCGCGAGGGCAAATATCATTGACATCAAGAGCTCCATCTTCATCGTCATCCAAATCTTCCAACGAATCTTGACAACCATCTGAGTCATGATCTGTGGATTCATTAGATATCCAGCCTAAATCTCCAAGAGAGCAAACATCCGAGAGGTCAGACAAACCGTCATTATCGTCGTCTGGATCTTCCGAAACATCATAGCAGCCATCAGAATCATGATCTGTACTTGAATTAGATGTCCAGCTAACATCACCATGTGAGCACGTATCAGATAAATCGGCAATCCCATCATTATCATCATCTGAATCCTCCACATCGTCCTTACAACCATCAGAATCATGATCTGTCCAAGTATTAGATGTCCAATTCAACAGACCGCTAGGATGGCATAGGTCGAAATTATCACCAATACCATCATCATCATCATCGGTATCTTCACCAGAATCTTGACACCCGTCATTATCCCTATCAGTAGTAGAATTGGAAACCCAATTCATGTCACCCCTGGGGCAATTATCAGCCACATCAAGGAAACCATCGTTATCATCATCCGCATCACACACATCTCCAGGACCATCATTATCGTAGTCATCTTGATTGCCATTTGGATGGTCCCCACAATTGTCCAATCTATCAGCCACAGAATCATCGTCACGATCACGATCCCATTTAGTGATAAACAAATCAGATGAACCATTGTTGACAAGATAGTAGTTCTCAAAGTTTCTATTACTATTGTAGTAGCCCGTGATGTACGCTGTTTCATTACTATCTAGAGATAACGATCTCATATTGATAGAGTCCGTATACTCATACCACTGTTGAGCCCCCGTAGAATTTAGATGAACGATGAATCTATCTGTCACGGCGGTGACATTGTTATTGGAATGAACTACTGAATCATAGGAACGCTCGGATCCTAGGCTTCCGAAAAGTACTCTCGTACCCCATTCCCAATTTCCGTTGCCAAGCGCCTTGACTACGAATCCACCACTATTGGCAAGAATGATCGTTGCCCCAAAAGACGCGTGTGCATGATTGAATCCCGTTAGATAGATATCATCACTGGAATCTATGAACAGCTTCTCTGGTTCGTCATTGGAAAGACCACCACCATGAGTCAGCCACTGCCAACTATGAGATGAATCAACCTTCGCTAGGAAAATATCAGTATTTCCAGACGAGGTAGTGGACATGCCTTGAAATGATAATGTATTGTCAAAATTACCTGTCACAATCACTGAATTATTACTATCTACAACTACATCACTCATATAACGATTAGAGCAACCTGATTGAAGGGGATCAACCCACTGAATTGTCCCCGTACCATCATATTTTACCAACCAAGCCCAATATCGCCAACCATTACAGTTTGTTGATATAGTTGGAGTGGAGGAAGGTGATTGAAACCATACGGATCTGTAAGAAGAACTACTGTAGTATAGACTACTTTCACCAACAATATACACATTTTGATTTGAATCAACTGCTATGCCACGGGCATAACCATGGTCGTAATTTTCCATAGTACGAACCCAACTCCAAGATCCAGTTGAACTGAGCCTAGCTGCAAACCCATCAAAATTATTGTAATCATTAGATGATGTCTCAGAAATCCCACCCCAAACCTTCGTTCTTTTGTAATACCCTGATATGAACACATGACCAAAAGAATCTATGGCCATGTCTGTTATATATGCATAAGCATTTGAATCGGTGCCTGACGTTTGAGCGATCCATAGCCAAGTTCCGTTAGTATCTAATCGTGCCACAAAAATGTCATTGTTCGCATAGATTGCGGTTGAGCCAAACATGGCTGAACAGGTTCCAGCACCATGACAGACATTTCCAGCCACATACAGATCTCCATTGGGTCCGATTTTAGAAACGATTCCTTGGTCACTTCCGATTCCGCCAACTTGGTGCAACCAATTTCCGCTAGATGCCCGCGAACCTGAAAGTGCTTTCACCTGATTATCAGTCAAATCATGCTGTGAAAAGTCAATTAATTGATTAGGATTAATTGATTGATTCTCTGAATTATCAAACATAAAGCTAAGTGAGGTAAAAACAAACATTATAGTCAAAAATAGTGCTGTTATTTGACCAGAATTTGATGGTTTTTTTGCCTTAATATTTGGGGGGGCGACCAAAATTGCAGTGGGCTCGTGGTTAGGATGCATCAATTCGGGACACTCTTTCAATTAAATAGACCTTTGATAATCACGA
>CAYNXD010000060.1:0-9257 GCA_964401115.1 uncultured Candidatus Poseidoniales archaeon
TGTTGTAGTTATCTTAATGGTTGCAACTGGCGGTGTTTTACTTTACGATGCTGCCCACCAACATATCCCTGCTGACGGCGTCAGTCACCCTTCACAAGCTGCTGCTGCTGATGGGTGGTTGGTAGCAGTAGATGCTGATGATGACGGGTACCTCAGTGCAGTCATCATGGACTTAGAGAGTGGCGACACATATACCAAAGGTCTAGATTTAAGAGCAGATGGAAATCAATCTGATTTAGGCCTTCTAAATGCTAATACTGAAGTACTAATTTCAAAAAATCACGCAATAATATGGCAAGGATACAAGATTATTACATTGCGATTCGATATGCCCAGTTCAAATCCAAATGAAGATAGTACAGTTGAACTATACGATGACCTCGTGCTTCTAGATTCTACAGAGGGACCAACTGGTACAATTTTTGCTTTGAAAGATGGAACTGTATTGGATATCTCAAAATCACAATTCGATTCCGTTGCTGGGACTACCGATGATGTGATCTTAATTGACGGTGAGGAAAATCGCCTTGCATGGGTGGCGGAAAGTTCTCCTTTAACGGCAAATATACTCAACCTAGAAGGCGTACAAAACACACTATCAGTAGAGATTAATGCAACTGTTGATATTGCTATGGACGAACAAGTTTTCACACTTACAGGGACAATGGTTGATTACGCAAATGCCAGCATTACTGGAATCTCATTTGACAATAATCACCTAGTGGCAGAAGTCAATTTAACCGCAGTTAATCGTCTAATAATGGTTAATCTTGATACTGGAGAACAACGAATACTTGGTGACCCTCTTTTCCCTGTGGCAAATCCTAGCATTGGATACGGCCACGTAGCCTGGCAACACCAACAATTCCTCAATTCACTAAATCCAGAAGATGAACATCTAGATTGGGATGTGTCGTACCATGTCATTTCTGAAAATCGCTCATATCCTTTACATGTAAAAGACCAAACTAATCAAACTGCACCTCAAGTAATGGAAAGTCATATCGCGTGGCTTCAAGAAGGAGAAAAAGATGGAGATGCTCCTGAAGTTCGAATATTCTCATTAGAAGAAACATTTGAACCATATTCATCAACCACAATGCAAGTTGCAACGATATTACTCATCCCTATGCTAACAATTTGGATGATCCAACGTCAGAAAGAGAACGAAAGGAGAAATTCAAAATCTGAAGAAGAATGAACTTCAAGCAACTATTGAGAGCATTCTGTTCAGAGCAAGTATTGCTTCATCTGCTATTTGGGATGGAACAACAATCCTGTTTGCTACTTGACCATGCACTAGACTCTCAAGTAAGTCAGCAAGAAATGCTGGATGTATCATATACATTGTAGAACAAGGACAAACTCCAGGGTCAAGACAAACCACCTTCTTATCTGGATATTTGGCATCCAACCTCTTTACTAGATGGATTTCAGTGCCTACTCCAATTATCGAACCACTTGGAGCATCTTCTACATATCTTCGAATCATTTCAGTTGAGCCGGAAGCATCAGAAGCATCTACGACCTCCCTATCACATTCTGGATGAGCGATTACAAGGGCATCAGGATTGGCTTCTCGTAAATCATTAATTTGCTCTACAGTGAATCTCTGATGAACAGAACAATAACCATGCCAAAGAACGAATTTAGAGGCATTAAGCGATTCCCAATCGGGCTCCATCATTGGATTCCAAACGGATAAATCTTGATCGTTGTAACCCATACCCAAAGCAGTGTTTCTTCCCAAGTGTTGATCGGGGAAGAAAAGAACCTTACCACCCTCACCTGCTCTTTCAAGAGCCCATTCAAGAACCCCTACTGCATTGGAAGAGGTGCATACTATTCCGCCATGATATCCCACAAATGCCTTCAAATCTGCGCTACTGTTCATGTATGTGACTGGCACCAAATATGATGCCCCCTCTTCGGCTGGTAGTTCAGCATTTTCTCTTGATGCAGGGTCTAACAAATTACAGCTATCAAGTAGCTCATTCCAACAAGCCTCAACATCTGGTAAATCCGCCATGTCTGCCATAGAGCATCCAGCACGAATGTTTGGCATCATGACTAGTTGATTATCGTCTGTCAAAATGTCAGCAGATTCCGCCATGAAATGAACACCGCAGAATACTATGTATTCTGCATCTGAATCGGCAGCCTTGCGAGCTAAAAGAAATGAGTCCCCTGTCTCATCCGCATGCTCAATGATTGAATCTCTCTGGTAATGGTGTCCCAAAATCATCAACTTATCACCAAGTTGATCCTTAGCATCGATTATTCGCTGACGAAGATGTTCCGAATCAGCATCAGAATCAACGTCGCTAATCGAACAAGTCGGGAGCGAAGGAAGTTGCATCCAATCACCTCTGCGATAGTGCGGCGGGCCGCCACCGCTTTCAATGCATCCATTCTCCGGAAGACCGCCGAAAGGGCGGAGGTGAGGTTCTGCAAGCTTGGAAAGAAGGAGAACTCATCCATGTAGGGGCCGAGGCTTCAGTTTCAAGTGGCCTCTTTCTTGGACTACCAGCGGTTAGAAAGGTTCGGCGTCCCCGTTCCTATCGAAACCCAAAACTTGACCAGCGGTTGACTAAACATCGAATGACTACTGAAGCAAGATTGCTGGCACGCCTTTCTGAATATGATTTACCAACACCCCGTCTTCTTGCGTTTGAAGAGAGTAGCGGGGTGTTAATTCAAACCTTAATGCCTGGACAACAATTGGCCATCTTGTTACGTGAAGGTGAAGACAACCCTGAAGAGATGCTGAAAAGATGTGGTGAGATGATTCGTAAATTACATTCATTAGGTGCAGTGCATGGTGATTTAACGACAAACAACCTTCTCTGGGACAATGAAAATGGTGTCGCTATGATTGATTTCGGACTCTCCATGTGGACTACAGAAGTTGAACGGATGGGGCTTGATTTGCAAGTATTGAGCGAATGCCTATCTGCAAGTCATCCTGAATGGGAGGATGCTCTAGAATGGGTATTTACTGGTTATAGTAATGCAACAAATCTTGATTATAGTGGCTCAGATTCTCCTCCACCAGAAGCTGAAGAAGTTCTCAAACGATATAATGAGATTCGTTCAAGAGTTCGATATCATTCCTAATTGTATGTTGAATTTTCTAAAATGCAACAAATGATAATTACAAATATTGAAGTGGAAAGTGTTTGACACAAATTTGTGAAAGGGTTAGCAGACTTAGAATGGGTGTCACGTTTCATCGATGAAACTCCAGGCGATGAAATAGATGGCGGGGGCCCTCGCCAAGTATTAGGTGCATGTTGGTCTAGAGTAAATCCAAGTGATGTCCCTGTACCAGAATTAGTTAGTTGGTCTAAAGAGATGGCTGACGTACTCAATCTTGAGAAAAAGGAGGCTTTATTGCTATCTGGAAATGAAACCTGTGAGGGGATGCTTCCTTATTCACAATGCTATGGAGGACATCAATTTGGAAATTGGGCCGGTCAATTGGGTGATGGAAGAGCTATCACTTTAGGTGAAGTAACATCTAATGAAGGGATTCTAGAATTGCAACTCAAAGGTTCTGGACTGACCCCCTACTCACGAACAGCAGATGGGAAGGCTGTTCTTCGTTCATCAATCCGTGAATTTCTTTGTAGTGAGGCTATGTTTCATTTGCGTGTCCCAACAACGCGGGCCCTATCACTTTGCACTACTGGAGAGGATGTAAATCGAGATATGCTCTATGACGGCAACCCTGCTGACGAACCCGGGGCGATTGTATGTCGTGTTTCACCCAGTTTCCTGCGTTTTGGTTCTTATGAAATTCACACCTTGAGGGGAGATGTCAAAACACTTGGAACATTAGTTGATTATACATTGAAAACTCATTTCCACCACATCAAATCGGATGGTGATGATAGGCTCATAGATTGGTTGAGAGAGGTTATTGAAACTACGGCTACAATGGTAATAGAATGGATGAGAGTGGGCTTTGTACATGGCGTCATGAATACCGATAACATGTCTATTCATGGATTAACTATAGATTATGGCCCATATGGTTGGATAGAAGATTATGACTACAATTGGACCCCAAACACAACTGATTTGGCAACTAGGCGTTACAGATTTGGTCAGCAACCCATGATTGCAGGATGGAACCTTGCTAGGCTGCTTGAATCTATTTCACCCTTGATAGAGGAAACAACAAGACTGCAGGAACTAATGGAACACTACAACAACGTACTCTTGAAGAAACATAGAACAATGTGGTGTGAAAAACTAGGGATTGAAGAATTTGATGATGAGTTAGTTCATGATCTAATTACACTGCTTCACGAATCTGAAACTGACATGACCATTTTCTTCCGCAAATTATCCTCAATAGAACAGCCTAATATCGAAGAGATGCACGACTGCTTCTACAACCTTGAAAATGTAAAAACTGAAAATTGGAATGCGTGGCTTACTAGGTATCTATCTTCAGTTTCACCTGATAGAAGAAACAACATGGACCTTGTAAATCCCAAGTACGTTCTCAGAAATTGGATGGCTCAACTCGCGATTGATAAAGCAGAGAAAGGTGATTTCTCCCTTGTAAACGAATTGCATGAACTTCTGAAAAGTCCATACGATGAGCAGAATGAAATGGAAGATGCTTGGTTTGTAAAGAGGCCCGAATGGGCTAGAAATAGGGTAGGATGTTCGATGCTTTCATGCTCAAGTTAATTGAGTATTAAATACGCCATTTTTGTTTCTTCTGTCTCTTCCCTCTTCCCTTCAACTTGCCTTGCTTTCTTTGAGAACGAGCTTGCCGGTCGCCAGTTTTTGGACCCGCCTTCTTAGCTGCTTCTTCCCGTTCTTTCAAGTCGTGCTGCTGATTGTGCCACTTACCACCAATCTCCTGCATTGCAGCCTCCTTTGAAGAAAAACCAAGAGTGGCCTGCAAATCTTTCTTTGACAACCAAAGCCTTCCTTCCTTTAGAGATGGGCGTTTTGGATGAGATATGTCGGCATCCCTCTTCATCTTGCTAAGGCCTGTGCTTCGAGCAGCAAGTGCGAGTGTGTCTAGTGTAGGATTTGCAACTGCACAATTCTTTGCAACACGCCTGCCTTGCTTACGAGATAACTTCACATTGAAGTATCCAGGCCACAAGACAATACGGTCCGGATTGTGCTCTGCCATAGGTCCCCCTCGTAGGTTCGGATACATCGAGCCATATCAGGGCTACGACAAAAATCACTCTTCTATGAGAGTCCCATTCAACACGCCATCCTTACCGGGTCGTGAAGTAAGACGTACTTTTCCAGCGTCTGTTTCAACCACTGCACCCTTTGTGAGGATGTTTCTTCGAACATAGTTAACATCTGCTGGGCTATCAACCACAGTTACCATCTTCGCCTGCTTTGTTACCCCTTTCTTTGGATCATTGACATTAACAATCTCATCAGAGAGAATTCTAACTGTCTGAAGTCCAGAGCGCTTTCGGTAAACTTTGCGGATTGGCTCTCCAATCGTTGCAAACTGCTTTTCGGATGCGATTTCTGTTCTTCGCTTACCGCGATAGCGATTTGGACGCTTCAAGCGACCACCTGTAGGCTTGCGTCTTGAGATACCATGCCAATGTGCCATCATCATCCCTCTGGGATGCGGCCGACCTGCTCCCCTTATTTGAAAGCCGCGATATCAAAAAACGGTATCAATAGCGATAAATATTCAAAGCCGGGCCGAATAAAATGAGGATGAGTAGTATGATGGAAATAAGTATGGAACTTGAAGATGAGCCTGGATCGCTAGCAAGAATTGCAGAAGCTTTGGCTGAAGCAAACATAAACATTGAGACAATGTGTGCTATTGGAAAGGTTGCTCCAAACGTTGCACTGGTAACTGAACAAATCCCACAAACTAGTGCTGTTCTAGACAGGCTTGGTGTTAATTATACGGTAACTGAACTAATCAAGATGGTAATGCCAGACCAACCTGGTGTTTTAGCCTCATTCTCTCGAAGAATTGCTGATGCTGGCCTAAACCTCAATTCAATCTACATCCTTTCTAAATATCAGGGTGATACTGAATTGGTATTCAGTGTTGATGATACTGAAAAGGCAAGACAGGTACTCAACTTGCACGAATCTGTGCCACCTTGAGTCATTTACAAGTTGCTGAAAAATGGCTTATTATCGCCTCTTTATCGTCTTTCAGCCACGCTTTTACTTGGTCCCCTAATTTCAGGCGGCCTACGCCTGCTGGAGTTCCAGTAAAAATCAAATCACCTTCACCCAAGTTCTCTTTTTCACTCAAAACTGAAATCAGCGTATCAACTGAGTGAACCATCAATGAGGTGTTTGAATTCTGTCTCACCTCTCCATTTACTGAAATCCCAATATCATATTCTCCCATTTGGTAGGGAACCCAAGTTCCAACAACTGCTGCACCTGGAAAACCCTTAGCCTCGAGCCACGATTCGCCTTTCGAATTAGCCTCTGCTTGAACTGTACGATCTGTCGTATCACATCCAACAGCCATCATCACTGGTTTGAGATTGCTATCAAGTTTCACCACTAACTCCACCTCGTGCTCAATTTGATTTTCTTCCCTTCCTAGAGCCATAGCAACATTACCTCCCCCATCAGCCTCAACAACTGCTGTTGCAGGCATGAAGAAAAACAAGGGAGTTGATGGCGCTACACCACCCATCTCTGCGGCATGAGCATGATAGTTCCTGCGAACCCCCCATGCCCCATTCATGGTTATGCCAAAGGGCACTAGTTCTCAAGTTTGGCCTGTCAAACCATTCCGAGGGTTGAAGGATGGTCGGCTAATCCGAACAGTTGTGGCGAAGGATTGGAAGTTGAAACAGCGCAAGCCTGTTAGGCACAAAAAAATCCGGGGTTTGATTGAACGTCTAGCCAATCCCCTAAACCTAGATGTGAACCTATCAACCAGTTTTCTTGAGCAAGCAGAATATGGTCCATGGTCCCTATTAATCGTTGATAAATCTCCTTTGGCAATGGAAGTAGCGAAAGAGGAAGGCGGGGAAAGAATCGCATTCCCTACATTACGAGGATGCCTTTCTTGGAAGCCTGAAATGAAATGGTGTGAAGTTGACCATGGTGCAATTCCTTTCTTACTCAACGGAGCAGACTGTATGGCAGCAGGAATTCATTCCGCCTGTGATTCAATTGTAGAAGATGATTTGATTTGGATTCGTGATCAAGAACATGGCAAACCATTGGCAATCGGATGGGCAATGATGAATGCTGAAGACATGGTTGCTGCAACATCTGGTAAAGCTGTGAAGTCGATACATCATGTTGGAGATGAGTTGTGGGATCTAGAATTGTAAAATAATTTGCTCATTCTTCGTTGTAAATTGGTGTCTCATCAAGATGAAAAACGAGGTTCACGACCCACCATGAAATCATGTCAAATGATTCACACAGGTTCTGCTGACCTGTCGCATTGTCGGTCTCCATCCAATCAACCATCGTCTCCAATGTATCGCATGGTGCATGGTAGCAGTCGTATCCACCAGTAATAGCTCCAAAATCCATAGAGACTACATCAAGACGGTCTGCGAATCGAACATAATCGCTTCTTCCTCTTTGCGACTCGTGAACAGAAATTGTGTTGGGATGAGGATGGTCGTGATCTTTCATTGCAGCATATCCTTCTGAATAGTATAGGTCACGGCCGTTCCTAAGAGTTTCAGCAATGTCGTTATTGTTTGAACCAAGCCACTCCGCCATGTGAATGAACTCCCACTGCTCACCAAGTTCATCATCGGTATCTGGAATGACGTCCATCACCAAAGTATAGTCGCCGGGGAAATTTACTCCTGCACTATCTATATTCAGATAATTAGTCACTGTTACCTCGCTAGGCAAGTTGTCAATCCATCTATCTACGCCGTAGTAACCGTTCTCTTCGTTAGACCAAAAGCAGACAGCTAATGTTCTTCGATGATCGAATTCAACTAAACCGCTAGCAGCCTCAAGAATCATCGCTACGCCGGCTGCATTATCATGCGCTCCAATATGAGTCCCTCCGCCAGGACCACTACCAACCTCCGCAATGTCTAGATGAGCACCTAGGACCAGCCATTCATCTGGATACAATGTACCTGTTTTGTATCCACATACATTCACTGCAAATGGTGAGGATGAGCTTTCGTAGCGATGGATTTGGGCATCCATTCCCATTGAAGCGAATTCGCTTCTTAGGAATCCTACTGCCCTCTCATAAGCTGGATCTCGCCACACCAATGGCCCCCAACGCTCATTATATCCTGAATTAGAATCTGTGAACATTTCCATCCATTCATACACTGAATAACCATCTACCATTCCTGTGCTGTGGTTGGCTCCCTCTGCAGAAGATATCCCAGAAAGAGGTGTGCGGAATACAGGGTGCTTGACATAGGAATATGTTGAGTCGAACTCGCTTGAGTTGAACCATTCATCCCAACTCTGGTTCGTGGCTCTCACGACCCAACTATCTTGCCCCTCCTCACCTACAAGAAAATGAGCAAACTCAAGGTTCGAAGGTGCAAGCATCTGGATTGATTTGGTGCCTTTACCATCGAAGTGTAGTGTAGTGTTGTTGGTGACAAAACCAGATTCAACGTCAAGTACGAAATAGGGAATATGCACACTCATAGCCATCTTAGCAGTGAATTCCACATATTGGAACTGAGCACCTGATAGAATTTCGGGCGCTATTTGTAAATCTGATGGCGATGGTTCCGAATCCTCTTGAGACATGCATCCTGACAAAGCTGGTAGAAGAAGAAAAGCCACCAAGTATACTGAGAGGTGACCCCGCATTACTTCGGACATGACTCCCAATAGTATAATTTGATTTGCAAAAATAAGCAAAATTATCATTAATAGGAGTTAGACATCGATAATTATGCGTAAGGAAGCAATTGCCGGCCTGCTCGTTCTGATAATGTTAGCAGCAATGGGCGGATATGTAATAATGAATAATGATGGTAATGAATCCAATCTACCCGATGACGACGATAACAATAACGAAATTAGTGATGAATGGGATGTCTATTATGTAGACTCAGGTGATGACCTACCTGCATGTGGTTCTGCCACACTGGGACGACTATACTATGTCGCCTCTACTGCTGGTTTTGAGACCTGCACAAGCGCTGGTTGGGCGTTTGTTGACCTGACTGGGCCTGCAGGACCAGTAGGGGTGAATGGCACCGATGGAGTTGATGGGGCAGACGGCGTTAACGGTACTGATGGTGCTAATGGCGCAGATGGCA
>CAYNXD010000061.1:0-29412 GCA_964401115.1 uncultured Candidatus Poseidoniales archaeon
ACATGTTAGTGGCGGCATGCATATGGATGGTCATGACACGGGTAGCCACTCAATGATGCATTCATTAGTTACTATGATGCCAGATAATAGTACAAATGAATATGAAGTAAATAGCACCCATTTACCTGAAAATGCTACTGGATGGAACTTAACAACAAAGGGCTTCAATATGCACGGAATTACTTTCACCGCACCAGAATCTCAGTATGGGCATTTTATGGAAAACATCTCAGGAGTTGAGGCGCCTTCCGACTCTTCGTGGTGGTGGAGCCTGTATGCATGGGATACCACCAACTCCACTTGGGCTGAAAGTTCTGTAGGAGTTGATTCTGTTGATATTGAACATCACCCACACCTAGCTTGGGTTGCAAGTAATTCGAATATTTCCCATCTACCAACACCTTCGAGCGAACAGTGTGATGGGCATGGCTGGGTTATGGGACAAGGTGATGGTGCTCACTGTATGTGTGACGATGGGTATGAATGGGATGGTGATAATCACATGTCATGTGTATCAGAGAATGAGCACAGCGAGCATGGTGAGCATAACGAACATGCAGAGGAAACTTATGACGTAGGTCACAGCACTGTAACATTCATAGTTGATCACGATGGGCAAAAGCGGGTTGTTTGGGTTGGTTCTAGTTGGGACTCTGATGAATTCCTTCATGACATAAGAGCACTGATTTAGTGATTTATTCATCTATTCACTATCCATATTTTCCATATGTTATGGCTCGCAACCGTCATCAACTCCTCCATACCTCGCCATTACATGGCGAGAGGTCGAGCGGTGGTGTTGGCGCTACTACTTGTTGTAAGCATGATGCTGGCAGGATGCCTTTCTCCAGAAATACAAGAATGGGGCGATGAAGGTATTGAAGTAAGCATAGACGATGACGCCATGACTGCTACAATGTCTACTCACACTGGTGATTTGAATGTCGATGGTGATGTTGCAAATCTTCTCGGGTGCGATAGTAATGGAAACTTTTCAGCAGCAGTCAATGAAACATCAACCGATAAACCGGTGAAAATTGAAGGGTGGCTCCACCTCTCGAAACATTTCACTGAAGGGGCGATTGGAGGGGAGAGTATGAGTGCCTCAGCCGTTATAATTGAACTAGGGAAATATGAAGATGCCACAGTCCCCACAGAAGGAAAAGTGGACGGAATTGGAAGTTCATGGACAAGCCCAACTGTTGGAGTAAAAGCTAGACCCCCCGGTTTTGATTCTTCAAATGATTTTCCACAAAAGGGTTGGGCAGTAGTTGGATTGGTTCCAGCTAATGAAGAAATTCTTGAGGGGTTTGCAGCACTTGATTGGCATCAACCTGTTGCACTTGAGGGGTGGCTGATGGATGGCTCATATATGGGATATTCAGAAATTCATATGTCTAGTGATGGAGATTGCAGAATTTATGCAGGGGCAAACAGAGAAGGTTTCAGAGGTACAATACTAGTAACCTCAATGACACTTGGAGATCATGGGTTAATCGATGAAGAAAATTCATACAATGCATATTCGGTACCGATTGTTGGAAGTTGGATTTACTCTTTGCTAATCCTAATTTCTTTTGGTGCTTCCTTCTTACTATTCGTAGCAACTGGTGGTTTAATTCGTCGAGGTGCAAAAATAAGCGCAAGTGAATTATTAACTGAAGCGCAGATGATTGCAGCTAGAGGTGTAAAATCAGAATACAAGAAAGCTGTTCAAGAAATTGAAGAAGAAACTGGTGAAAAGGTCGAGGTCAGTAGGTCTAAAACAAAGAAGGAGAAAATAGAGAAAAGGCCCGAAGGAGAAAGCGTAGAACTTGATGATTTTGATATCGACTCTGCAATTCATGGAGCTCATCGACCCAGTGCTCGCTCTGTAGCATCTGCAAGTAGTGCAGGAGTTGTTGAAACTGTAGAGGCTATTGAAATGCAAGAGAAATTGGATGAGTTTGATGCTGCTAAAGAATTGGAAAACTCGTCAAAAGAACAGCCCCGTGGTGGATATGTGCCAAGTGAATCAATTATACCTACAGATGACGCCAAGGAAGAAACCGTGGAAGATACACCAAAGTCTACTCGTAAAGTTCGTAAAACTAGATCTGTCAAAAAGGAAGAAGAAACTAAACCACCCCCACCAACAAAGAGTGGCCCTGACATTACTGACGATGATGACTTCTCGGATTTCTCTTTTGATTGAATTCTAATTATCTTCTAACCACGGTTCCCAGTGATGTTCTGGATCTTTACGATACCACCATTCTTTACTATCAATTGGCCATTCAACATACTCATGCCCATCGGGCTGAAGTTTTCCTTCCATCGAAGAAGGTGGTGCCTCTTCGTCAGAGTATTCGTCCCACTCATCTGAATCGTCATCTTCTTTGCGAAAACGCAAAGCAAATAACATTCCTATACTTGTTAAAAAGAGCATTGAAAGACCACATATTGCTAAGTTGTTTTTAGAAAAGAAACCCCCCTCTTTAGGTGCTGATTCTACCTTAACAGGCCATGAGTAGGTGTTGTTCTCATTACGCTCGGATATTTCCTCATCTGAGTCAACCCGTACGACGAGTTCGAGGTCCCCGACCCAATCTGGAATCCAATCAAAAGTTGCAATGGCTGTATTTTCCCCTTGGAGGAAAATGACCTGCTGGCGCCCTATTTCTACAACCTCCAACTGACCTTCATACTCTATCAAAGTTTCAAGTGCTACTATGAATGGCGCTGCAGTGTGGTTACCAATATTTACCAAAGTGACATTGACTAGAATATTTTGACCGAATAACGCGGGGTCTGGAGACAGCACAAGTGCATCGGCTAACAAATCTGGTCGTGTCTCAATTACCGGTAGACTTAGCGGCCAATTAGGTGCTGAACCTTCTCCTGTAACTGGATTACGAGCAAGATCTGTAATCTCTAGCCAACAATCTAGGTAATCATTCGCTTGCAATGGTGGAAATGAGATATTAACAAAATATCGTGAAACTTCCCCAGGGATCTGTAATGTGGCTAAACTATCTATTTGCACCCCAACTAATTCTAGACCTCTGCGTGCTTGGCAAAATACTGGAACATCCTCCGGAGACATTCCTGCCCCAATTTCTTGTAAATCGAACTGTAGGGTGAAGGTTGTAGAATTCGCCGGAATAAATGAAGGTTCAGAGCCGACTATTGTAGGTGGATTGCTATCAATTTGAAGACGCACGGCAGTTGGTTCTGGACTCACAATACCTAGACCTCCTAAAACCTGTAGATTTACTCGATAAAGACCACTGCCATAAGCGGTAATCTCACCAGAAAAGTGACCATTTACATCTGAATCAACTGATAATGGTAAATCAAGAGGAACTTCTAACTGGACTTGATATGAATCAACTGGTGGTGCAAGATCAGCGGCAGCATAACGTATTCTCCCACTAATTTGTAAGCGCTCATTTAGTGAGACGTAACTATCATTCTCAAGAGTAAAGTTTGACTGGTTGTCTGAAAGAGATATGGATGATTCTACAAGCATTATATCAGCATTGAACTGCCATGGATGGCCAGTGATAAAGACCTCATTACCTGATGAATCGCTCACTTGGATAAGTATCTGACCGTAAGGCGATGTTGGATTAAAAAGTGGAGTAACACTAAAAGATATATTCAAGTAAATCTCTTCCACTACACTAGTTAGAGTGTAATCTTCAATTATCACATTGGAGTCACTAGAACTGAATCCCTCTCCCACTATCCAAGTCAAATCAATTCCTTGGCCCATGTCAATAGAAATACGTGTAATGTCCTCCAACCAATTTTCATCTTGTAATGTTATATTCAACCAATTAGGATGGGCAGGAACAATCACATCATCACCCGATGATTGAAAGGTCGTATTTGACAAAGTTGTGGGAGTTGGAACTAAAGAAATGTAGTGATGTAAATCCTCATCAAATCCTGGCCCGCCCGCATTGAGAGAATTACCCACATTGTCACTACCCTCAATATAAAGCGAAACCATCTGCCCTTGAGAATTAGAGGAATCATCGTAAGTAGCATGGAAGTAATTTGAACCAACTTGACGTAACAGAGGGCGTGCTACGTACTCTCCAATCTCTGGAATACCATCGCCATCATCATGGATATCCTCAACCCACCAAAATAGTTGTAATGTTTGATCAGATACACCGCTAGAATCATTGGTTTCAGCTATTGATACATTGAATAATTGCTGATTATCCGGCACAATTCTATCACCTAAAGGAGAATGTAACATCATTCCAGGCAAGGTGGCATCGACTCTGAAAGTGCGCATACCCATTCCATCAGGTGTTGCATCAAGAGGGCCGACAATGCTTGTGCTGATTGTAATCCCTCCATACCTATTCCCACTTGGGGCATTTGTGAAAATGGAGAATTCACCATTATCATCTACTGTTCCATTTCCAGTAACATTCTCCAATTCAATTAACACATCGCCCGGCAATGGTTTTGTTGAGACATCGAGGAAGTTAACTGCCCCACTGACCTGCAATTGATCACTACCTGCAACCCACTCATTCTCCAACACCTCTGGGCCGCCATCTGTAGGTGAAGTCTCATCCCAAAGATGGAATGCTGTGATTTCCATTCGTCTTTCATGGTTAGTGGTTGCACTTGACATACGATCGGTGTGTAGGCCATCGACTGTGCCTGTTTGAGCTAACCATTCAACATCCTGTTCTTCTGGCCAGGACCAACTAGGCTCGATAAGCCACTCTATTTGACCAGTATCAGAATTCAGCACTTGCCATTGTCCAGAGAAATTAGCAACATAACCCCCCGGATCATTAACCCAAGTGCTACTATTGGTAAGTGAATGAAGGAAAATAGGTCGGTCCGCAATATTTTGTAGTTGGGGAGTGAAAGTTATCCATGAAAGATTTGTAATTCCCTGATATGAGGTTACCTCTAATCCTACCAGACTAAATTGTCCGTTTGGTACCATAGTCTGTGTGGGTAATGTGATTGAACCAATTGATGGTGGGCGATCTCCAAGAACTATTGATAAATTGGATAATTCTACTGCGCCAGCACTATCACTGCTGACGTTTATAGTAATGCTCACATTACCTGTGGCATCAGGAGTTAGGGTTGAGAGGTGTTGATTAATCTCTGATACAAGGTCGCCATGAGGAGATATTGTTACTATTGGTTTCCAATCATAACGTATGTCTATTTCATCTAAGATTAGAGTTGCATTACCTGTTACATTAAGTGGAACATCTACAAATTCATTCCCCCAATTGTCAGTGAATGTTGGAGTTGCATTTGCTAGAAAACTGTTGAGCGTGGAGGAGAAATTAGGGATTACTGAGCCATTACTGAGGTTACCAGAGTGATGCCACTCAATAATTCCATCATCACCAATATCCACACCAGCAGTTACATCATTACTGCCTTCAAACACTATCACTAGACGGGGACTATGTGTGGAGTTATCGCTGGACGTAATTTTCAACGTTGATCCGTCTGGTTTGCTTGTACTCTCATCTCCAATAAATAGCAGTCCTTGATTTGCCACACTTCCATTAACCCAACTTTGTATTAAGTTGGTCAAACTCTGTGAGTTAAATTCCATCCAAGTTTGTTCAAGATTGGCCGGGCTTTCAGTGATGGTGGCCACTATTGCACCTCTGTCTGAGTTGCTTGATGCACCTGCTGAAGACCATGAATAGTCTGTACCAGTAACATTGTCAATTGCTTTATTCCATGTTGCTCCAGGACCTTGTTGTACCAACACATTGTATTCCTGTCCCTCTTCCCAATCCTTGAGAAGAGGACGAAGATCGTAGTTATGTTGGGCGGTGACTGGTTGGCCACTGTTGGCATTGTTAACTACATCATCAATCCAGAATGATAAGTTAGCGTCTAAGACTGTTACTGCAGGAAGTTGTGAGAGATTGAACCAGTAAAGACCGCGATAAATATGCCAGTTAGCCCATTCAGTCTTTCCAACAAAATTAATTGTAGCATTACCGTAATTACAATTCGCATGAGTATTATTCCCCCATGTTGGATTCGGTTTGTGCATGTAGGTGTCTCGTACATCACTTCCTGAAAGCGTTAATTCACTAAGAGTGGATATATTAATTGATGAAGATGTCACTGTAGCATTTAGTGGTAAGCGAATTGAATAACTTGTGTTGTAACCGCTAGATAGATTCAGAGATGTTTTATCCCATCCATTGGAAAGTTCGTTAACATGGCCAAAAGAGCCGTTCCCTGGGCCACCAAATGCCCACTCTAAGTCCATATCATCACCAACATCGATTCCAATTGCAAGAGGGCTGTCACCCTGTGCATCTGGCCACCCTTGAACTTCAAAAGATGCTGAACTAGCAACTGCACTTGCACCCAATGTTAGATTCGTGCTAGTATCATATCCTGACGAACCAAATGAAATATTGACTGAGTTAGGAAAGCCACTGTTCCCAAAATGATTCACCTGCCCAGCAGATGCTGATGTCATCAGAAGAGTCGGTAGGGCCGGGATAGAGCCGAGAAGAAGCAACGTCAGTAACAAGGCTCTCGCTCTCATAATTGTGAAGTCTCGCACCTAAACAAAGAGATTGGGGTGCAATGACCTATTCACCATAATGCTTCAAACGTCCCATGGAACTTCTGTAGCACCCCTAATCCAGAGTTGTTTGGGGTGATACTCTAGAAGTGCTGGAGTTTGTAGGCAAGGCTCGCCATCTGCTTGAACAAAAAGTGGAGGATCGTGAGATTCATCCGTGGGACTTCCCTCACTATCCAACGAACGTATCTCAAGACGAGTACATGGTTTAAGTTCAATTCCCCATTTACCCACATGCTTTCCCTTCTTCAAAGGACCCATTAACAATAACATCTTGAGTTTTGAAAGACCCCATGCATGGCAAAGAAAACCATGTTCGAGAATTGGTGAAGCACCGGGACAAACTCTGTAACCCCCACCGAACATTTCAGTGGTTGTAGCAGCAAGCATAGAGAAATCAACTATTTCACCCTCATTGTCATTTATTTTCACCCAAGCCATCTTTTTCTTCCAAGGCAAAATCTCAGTTACTCCAAGATATGTGTACTTGAAAGAACCCTTGATCCATTTAGCGCGGGATAGTTTTGCTCGAGCTGTTGCTGAAGTCACACCACAATCAGATTCCAAAAATACCCATCTAACTACCCTTCCAGGTATATCTGGTTCTCCATCCCATTCTGGATTATTGGTTGGTTCTGGGTAATCTCCTTCACTTGGTGAAGGCGTTCCTTGAAGACGAAATGCGCCCACATGACGATCCTTACCATTAGTTAGTACATCTACAATTCCAATATTTTTCTTTAATGGAATTCCATGAGCTCGTGCCACGTCATTTCCTGTCCCTCCCGGAATTATTCCAAGGGGTATGGATGAACCCCTTAGACCCGAAGCAACCTCGTGTACCGTGCCATCACCCCCACAAGCAACAATGAGGTCGAGATCTTTTCTGTCACGCATAGAGTAAGCGATTTCCGGTGCATGGCCCACACGTTCTGTGAAATAAGTCTCACATTCAAAACCTGCATCTAATAAAGATGGTTCAATTGACTTCCACCTCTTTAACGAATGACCATCGCGGCCGGCTGGATTGACTATGCAAGCAATTCGAGGCATAAAGTGGCAGAAGGGGGGGAGCATTCAAAGAATCCGCATGAATTTCTTAAGGCGAAGTCACAAATGGGTGCGTCTTATCCGGAGCGTTGTATGTCCGATTCCGAATGGAGTGATTTTGAGTTCCATTGCATGAAGAGAGCCCTAGAGGTTGGTCGGAATGGTATTGGACAAGTTTCCCCTAATCCTCCTGTAGGCTGTGTTCTTGCAAGAGATGGCGAAATTATCGCCGAAGGGTGGCACGATCACCTAGGAGATTTACATGCAGAACAAGCAGCTATTGCTGATGCTGAATCTCGAGGAGTGGCAACCCAAGGGGCAACGGCATTTGTCACTCTTGAGCCATGTAATCATCATGGAAGAACTCCGCCATGTACTGAAGCATTACTATGGGCGGGAATCAGTAGAGTCGTGATTGCAACTGAGGACATCAATCCAACCGTCAGGGGAGGGGGTGTGGAATATTTGAAGCGGGCTAAGATCGATGTTTCTCAAGGATTGATGGAAGACGAAGCAAAGGAACAAATGGATGCTTTCATGCATTGGTGTGAATATAGGAAGCCAATTGTAACTCTGAAGGCAGCCTTAGATTGCAATGGAAATGTAGATTCAAATTCTGGCCCATCAACTAGATTCACATCAGAGGGGGCTCTAGATGAAGTGCATCGGCTTAGGTTACTATCTGATGCTGTTCTTGTTGGCGTAAATACTGTAATTAGAGACAATCCAAAATTAACAGTAAGAAGAGTAAATATTGGTAAAAGCACCCAACCTACGAGAATAGTACTAGACAGAAGATTAAGGACACCGGAAAAATCTGAGTTAGTTACGGACGGGAATGACACTTTGTTATTACATTGCGAAGGAAATGGGAATTCACTTGAATGCGAAACTATCCTCATGCCTCCCTTTTATGTAAATGGTAGGAATGGGGTTGATTTGAGACAACTTCTTGACCTTCTAGGAGACCGCGTAATTCAACGTTTGTTAGTAGAGGGTGGCCCCGATGTATGGCAACAATTCCTAACAGATAAGTTAGTAGATGAAGCATATATTTTCCATTCAAATATTGACCTAGGTGAGGGGTTATTTGGAGGTATTGATTCTGAAATTCTTGAAAATGCTGGATTGATTCTAACCAAGAGTAAAGACATGGGCGGAAACCGTATGGAATACTGGAAAAGAACCTAATTTTTATTTTCATCAAGAGTTTGTGCTAGAACTAAAAGTCTCCCCCTTAGTCCTATTGGGGGATTGGGAAAAAGTTCTCTATGTGGGCATAATTCATCTAGGAATTGATTATCGAAATCATCTAGAACTAGAGGGTATATTCTACACCCCTCTGGACGAATATTCCAAATCTTGCAAGTTCCCGAAGCATGTAAATCAGATGAATCAGTATCAAGAAAAACACATGCATTGTATTCATCTGAATTCTTCAGGCGTACGGTATTATCAGACATTACAACTGAAAATGATGATTGGTTATATCCTGCTGCTTCGAGTCTGATGATATCCTCTTTTGATAGTGGCATCTCAGTCTCTCGACAACATTTGCTACATTTATTAGATAAACAAGGGGTATTCTCCCATTCACTTGCCATCTAGACTGCCTCCAAATGGGCTGTCACCCGTTCTCTTCAAGAGATATGCCCTGCTCGCCGCCATTATTGGGCGATTAGGGTAGCCTGGATATCCTGACGGGTTTCGGACCCGTCGACGCGGGTTCGAATCCTGCATCGCCCATCCTCAACTTGAATTTCTTTTGCACACAATTAGAAGTCTTGCCAATGAACGATGGACAGGGATTGTAGTGAAATTATCAATTTCCCATCCTGATTGATTGATTTTTCTAACAACCTCATTCCACTGCTTACCAAAAGTGAATCCATTGGGATTGTCCATGTCTTTACCTAACAAATCTAGTGAAAGGGCTGATGGTGGTAAAGGGAGTAATGCTGTAAGTTTAGCATTCTCAGTTGCAACTTCAGCACAACTTCTGAGTGCATCTTCTAACAGTTGAAACCCATCATCACTCTTCCAAGAATTTAATCCATAAGGTGGATCAAAGGCAAAGCCATCGAAAGGCGCGATATCACCCCAATTTTGATTCAATTTAGTGGCACTACAACGTCTAACCTCTGCAACACCTGACATATTTTGGTTCTCTAAAGACCATTGTAGATTCTCTTTACTACCCTCAACCATTCTAGAATCTGCATCACTTCCATAGACTTGTAATCCAACTTCAGAAGCTTCTAGTAATATCCCACCAGTACCACAAAACGGATCTAGAAATTTACCACCCTCTGGACAAGAAATATTGACCATCGAACGAGCTAATCTTGGATCTAGGCTAATTGGTTTGAAGAATGGCCTCTTCGGTGCAGTCCTATCATCCCATGTAGATTGCCCATTTCTCTTAACCCCCCAAATCAATGCGGGGTCATCATTGGAAGGTTTATTTGGTTCAAGGCCCTCATGATTAACCGCAATCACTCTAAGAGTAATATCAGGTTTTGTTAAGTTGATTTCCCAACCTGATTCAAACAATTTCCCACCTATTTCTTGTTCTAATGTACGACCTGACCAACCATTCACTTTCACCCCGATTTTGCTACATCTCACTGCAATCGTTTTGCCATCATTTAATAGGTTACTTTTACACCAATTTAGAACCATTTCAACATGACTTTTTTGATTTGTGAATTTACAATGAGTCGCAGGGAAGAGTATCTCAGAAACTAATGATGATTTGTTTCCAATTTTTTCAGCAGAACCTTTGTCACAAATTATCACTCTCTCATGTATCGTTTGAGAATGAGTTTCGTGGGAAACTAAAGTTGAGTTTTCGATTTTAGAGATATTGGGCTGCCATCCACTAGCAATAACAACCGCATCTTCGATTTTAGCCAAAATTTCGGACATCTTATCACACCCCCCCATCCCTTATGGCGTATGCGGTCGGCCTTCAATTCTATATCATCCGGTGGTGTCCGACATATGATGCGGGCCAGTAGAAAGCCTATTCGCGGCACCGCCCTATGGGCGGTGTTGGTTCTATTTTGTGTCGTAATGACTTCATCTGCTTCCATCGCATTAACAATGCAAGATGATTCTGACCCTAACAGAGTATTGACTTACGAACAGAGTACTCTGTACATGTACGGTGATGATTCTGGAGCTGATCGGACCCAATGGACGACTTGGAATCATGCTGAATCAAACGATGGTCAGTCTGCATCCAGTTTCTTTGAGGGAAATATACCAGGTGATGCTAACGCTGGTGGAGGGATGAGGGAATTCACATTTGATGGCACAGATGCTTCTGAAAATGCTACAGGGATTGATTCTTCTCAACCAATAACAGGAACTCTGAACCTTGCAATCAATTGTAACGGTTGTAGCAAAGAGGTCACATTAACACTCAGAATGGGGCAACAAAATGGATTGGCTGATATGTCATCTATCACCCTTAGCGGACCAGATGAAGTAGATGGTGACATCTACACATTTTCATTCCAAGGACACAATATCGATGAATTGGATGGTGGAGAAGTATTTGGAATTCGGATTCAATTTACAAAACCAGGCACTACTTTTGACAGTTACACACTATACCTTGGACGGGATAATTTTGAGATAGATATTCCAGTCCTTCCACCTTATGAAGAGGAAGTCCCAGGACTTGAGTTGAATGAAGGTCAAGATTATGTTTCACCTTATGCCTTAGGGTCATCTGGTTTTGCGGAAGAAGATGCTGAGTCTAATGGACTTGGAGGACCTATTCTGATGCTATTTGTCAGCATCGGAATTGTTGCGGCAATTATGTTCTTTATGCCACAAAGTGGAATTTTCAAAGTATTAGCTGTTATCTTTGTCGGAATAGGAATGATTTCTACATTTACAATAATACCTGTAATTTCTGGACCTGTCGCATTAATGACTGCTGTTGATGAAAATGACCCGGATGTGTGGACAATAGACGAATTAGCAGCGTTGCAAGAGAGAGAAGGTACATTTCTAGGCGAGTTAACTGCGGGTACAGAATTCAAAGTCTACATAGAATATGATGTTGTTTACAAAGCCAAAGACATCGATGGAAATGGAGATTGGCACTATGGACTTGGTTTTGAGTCGTCTGCTGAAACGTTAAGCGACCCTGTTGAAAGCTCTTCGAGAGGAAGAGAATATGTACAACTATATTTCTCAATTACTGCAGTTGATCCAACACCTGGATCAGCAATAATCCTGAATGTCAAATTAGTAAATACAACTACCAGTGACGGGGAGTCAAGAGTTGTCCCTCAATGGGCTATTCCGGGTGAAGAAGTAAACCAGTTCTGGGTCAAAGATGAAGTTCTAGGGGGAAGATGGATTATTCCAGAAAAAGATGTTAATGGGGATACCGTGGTTGAAGTAGTTGGCGTCAAGTATTCATGGCAAAATTATCCATTGTTCCTCTCCCTAATTGGGATAATTTTAGCAGGAGTCGGAATCTGGCAGTGGTCTAGAACACGTAGGCCTACAAGAAGGCCATCACGTGGTGAAACTGAAGATTTCGATGAGGAGGATTTCGACTTCGATGATGACGATGATTTTAATGACGACGACTTTGACTTCGATGATGATGACCTGTGAGGTGATGCTCCTTGGGATGTAACCTAAGGGATTTGACTACTCCGCATGCTGTTGAATTGCATGATTTAGAAGGCCAAAGAATCGCGGTAGATGCTTTTCTAATTGCTTACCAATTCATCACATCTCTAAGATCAAGAGGTAGTGGTCAAGATGGGGGGCCTTTGAGGGATGCTAACGGACACCCCGTTTCCCATCTCATGGGTTTTCTAGACAGAGCAACTGCAATGATCGAAGCTGGAATTGATCCTGTGTTCGTATTTGATGGTAGGCCTCATGAACTAAAGAGTGACACATTAGCTGAAAGAAAGAAGAGAAAGATTGAGGCAAAGGAAAAGTGGGATGCTGCTGTAGAAGCTGAAGATTGGGATACAGCACAAAAGTTAGGATCACAAATTGCTTCATTTACTCCAGAAATGGTTGCGGAAACAAGGAAGATGCTAGACTTACTTGGAATCGCTAATATCAGAGCACCAATGGAAGCTGAAGGGGCATCTGCTGTAAGGTGTGCTAGAGGAGAAGTTGCAGCAGTCGCAAGTCAAGATTGGGATACTTTGCTTTATGGGGCCCCCGTAATGGTGAGAAATCTGGTTAGCCACGGTACCAAGAAATTTGGGAGAGTTGTTAGAGCAGAACGTGTATATCTCGAAGAACTTCTTGATAATCATGGTATTACTCATGAGCAATTAGTCGACTTGGGAATAATGGTGGGAACTGATTTTCACCCTGGAATAAAAGGAATTGGTCCAAAAACCGGTCTCAAACTAATACGTGAGCATGGAACAGTGGAAGAAATATGTGCCGTGAAAAAATGCGAAGTACCTGAAAAACTGGACGAAATCAGATCCCTATTCCTCAATCATCCGACCTCTGACAAACCTCTACCTGATTCTAAAATGTGCGATGAAGAAGGTTTGAGAGAGATGCTTGTAGAAGGTCATAACTTCTCAGAGAGAAGAATGACAAGGGCGATGAATAGAATGCATCATGTCGGACGTTTGCGTACAACTGGTCAGACGTCACTATTTGACTTCTGATAACCCTCATACTCAAGGGTTAGATTAGTTCAGGAGTAATTGTGGAGGCCACAGATTCACAGAGCAATCGCCCCTCTTCAACTGAAAGTTGGTGGGAATCCGTAAATGATATTAGATTCTGGAAAGGTCTTCTAATTCTAGGAATCATATTGCATTTGATTGTTTCATTTACCAGCGATCTGGGGTTGGATGCCCACATTCACGCAACCTACATCACCGTGGAAGATGGAACTGGAATAAATCAATTGGATTGGGGCGAAACAAAACTTGTTGATCGTGGAGGGTCAGATCCATCTTCTGGAGTTGATATTGGTGATAGATATGCAGCTTTACATTATTGGTTTGCATTTTGTTTCATGTTATTTGGAACCACTAATGCCGCACTTCATCTTGGTTCTTTTATTCTGTTAATTTTCGCATTAGGTGCTGTTTGGTGGACTACACGAGAACTTTTCGAGGAGAAGGCTGCGTTTTGTTTGACGGCTTTGGTATCAATTCATCCTACATTCCTATTCGCTACTGGGCGTGCGAATGCTGAAGTTCTAATGTTGCTAGCAATGGTAGGATTTACCTACGGCTTAATTATTCTAGCAAGAAAGAAAATGATTCCTGCAATTCCAATAATGATTATTTCTGCATTTGTCGGAGTTTCTACTAAAGGACTTCCTGCACTCCTTGTTGTTGGAGTTCTGATAATTTGTATTTTGGCTTTAACAATAAAACCAATGCGTAGTAAAAGAGCTTTTGGAATTGGGATGATAATTGCTGCTATCCTTTGCATGATTAGCATCATTACTTCTACAGGTGGAAGTCTAATGGCAGCTAAATTAGCACCAATGAGGTTTCTATCAGCAATCTTGATTGCAACCTTTGATGTAGTGGTTATTTACTCCATATTCGGCATGGTTTTATGGCCATTTATTAGACGTAATGATAATGAAAAACCTGAGCAAGAAGCCACACTGCTCGCGGGGATGCTTGGACTAGCAATAACTGGAATTACAATCTATGTTGCTGGCCAGTGGACCAACTATTCTCTAGCATGGAATGCACCTTGGCCGTGGAGCACTTGGATAATGGGTAACAATGGCAGATATGCTTCAATGCTAATGGTTCCAGCATTTTGGCTAATAATGCGTTTAAGACAAATTAATTCAGATGATTATCCTTCTCTAGAATCACCCAAGGAGCAAGCAAAGTCACTAATGATTGGAATTTTGTTGATTATCCCTATTTCACTACTCGTTTCTTTCCATGGCCAAACCATTTGGACTGAAGAGCCTGCTGAGATTCTTTCTACCAATCTAGAAAATGATGAAGATTTCCTATTTGTTTCTGACGCAACTATGGGAATGCATTGGTTGTACACATTCCATCTAGAAGTAGATCCTTACAACGAGAAGAATATCACTGGGCATTGGCGAGCGGATACAACAGATTGGAAAGAAGAGATAGGTTTGGGGGGTGAATTCTCTAATCGAGGAAACCTATCAAATGTACAGTGGGTTGTTTTGTCTGCTGGAATAAATTGGGACGATGCGCCTGATGGATGGTATCAAGAATTTACAGGAGACATTGATTTCATGAACGGGGGAGGGGAATGGGAAATTTGGACAACTAATGATAACGTTGTTAATTAAAATTAATCGAGTTTATCGATAATACGTTGTCTATCTTTCCTGAATAATTTTAGGCGCTTTTTCTTCTGTTTCTCTACCTCTTCCTCTGGTTCTTCTCGTATTGATTTGAATGGAATCCACTTTTTAGGTACATGACTCCAAGGTATAGCAAATGCAACAACGCCCAGTAATATTTCAGACCCTGGAAGAAGAAATACTCTCAATGGGGGCACAACCATACCCACCATACCAAGTTGATTAGCCGCATTTCTTCGCTCCTTCTTATCTGTCTTTTTACCTAGAACTATTTTTCCAAGTGTCCCAAATGCATCCTTAGCTTCAATTGCTTCGACTTTCGCAACGTCCCATCCTTTGGAAATTGCTTCACCCCAAGCATCTGGGTCACGCGCTGCTTCAATGATTTCATGACGCTTATCTTTAGGTAGTTTTTTTGCAACCTTGTATGCGCCCCTAGCAGCCCATGGAACTGCACGAATAGCTCTCCGAATCTTACCCTTTTTTTTCGGGCCTGATGGGGGTGGGATATCTGACACAAATATCGCAATATGTGATGACTGATGAACCCATCGAGATAAAAAAAATGTGAAACAAAAAATAGCCCACCTTGAAGGACAATCCCCCCAAGATGGGCCGTGTTCGAATTACTTTGATATTCAAAGGAGGCTTATTCAGCGCTCGCTCTGAATCTTACCACGTAGAGCCTTGCAGGCTTTTGCAGTTTGTGAGAGCACACCGCGTAGGCGGCGAGAGGCGGCGTCTGTGCCGCGCTCGTGCTTCTCAGCGTCTTTCATTGCGCCCATTAGGGTGTCTATCATGTCTTGTAGGTCACTGCTTACAGATGCCATGTTTCGGTCGGCCTAAACGACCGCCCTATATTGTTTCGGTCGATTCCCCATAGTAGTAATATACTCATTAAATAATGTTAATTAAGCGAAAGAAAGGAAAAAGGAATGAAACTATTACATGGAATTTAGAGCTGACGCTACAAAAATCTGCGAACTTAAAACCAATCTATCAGCGAGTGCGAATAAATGAGTTGTCTGGTTGCATTGTCCAATCAGTATTGTCTGGAGAGTGATACACTGTCTGTCCTGCAGGGTTGGTTGAGTAATTACCGCCAGCAGGTAGTTGTGAATAATCTGGAACAACACCTAGAGGCATTGGAGGTGTAGGCGGCATCCCTGGTAGTGGCGGCGGTGCTGTGCCGTATCCCATTCCCAAATTTTCTTGTTCTTTGCCGCCTCTTAGTAACATAACACCAAGAATTAGCGCAATCAAAACTGCAACAACAAAGGCCCCAGCAATAGCCAATACAGCAATACTAGGGGTTGCAGAGGATGCTGTAGTTGAGTCTTCATTACTTGTAGAATCTTCAGGTGTATCATCCACTACATCTTCAGGTCTCTCTTCTGTTACATCAAAGACTGCATCAGAAGATGTTTTGCGCTCAAAACCATCTGAATCAATCGCAGACAATGATATTTTTATTTGATCATGGAACAGCATTGAACCTGAACTCTTGGTAATAGTGAATGAGAATACATCGTCTAGGTTAGCAACGGATTCCGTGCCTAAATCAGTACAAATACCTGTATCACTGTTACAAACGTTCCACTCGATTTCAACATTGGTCAAATCAAGGCCGCTGTGATCTGTTATGTTGAATGTTGGATTCTCGTTAATGTATAGCCCATCAACATGCGCCATTAGGTCGCCAGACTCTGTGTTTTCAGACCAAGCCAATGGCAAACTATCAATCACTTCAACGGTAACGTAGTAAGCATTTACATCATCATGAACATCTGCAACAATTATCGTGATTGTATGAATTCCTTCTTCCTCAAACCATGCCTTAATTACACCATCTAATGGATTGTAGCGAGAGCCTGCTTTCCAAGTATCACAAGATACAGTGACATACAGAGGTTCTACATTATCATCTACATCGTTCATATTAGAAACAACATCAAAGGTGAATTCTTCGGACACTTTGATTCGCAAGTTATCAAATGATGTGGTGTCAAGAGTTGGAGCATCGTTTACGTTAGCGACAATTACTGGTAACTCTGTATCTGCGTATTGTCCATCTACGTCAGTTGCTCTAACAATTACCATACCCGTCCCAAAGGCGTTGTCATCGACACCATCGATATTTAGGCGGTGACCATTAGGGCCGGTGAAATCTGCAGTAATTAGTGAATTATTTGAAATATATTGTATTGAAAGTGTCAAATCAGTAGAGCTAGCTAAATCTCCATCACTATCAGTATCTGTAAGATAACTCGTCAATAAAATTGATGTTCCGTCTCCTTCATTGAAAGATTGCGTTGGTAAAGGTGACCAACGTGGGGCACCATTCTCGATGACCATAATGTGTAAAGTCCCTGTATTACTATCTTCACCATCGTTAATGGTTAGTTGTATAGGTTGTGTGATTGGATCTTGAGTATTTGGATCGCTCTGAACGCTATCAAACCTCACCTCAATCTCTCCAGCAGATGCATCCCATACTCGGAACGCTGGATTCGTGCTAGAAATTACTAGTTGGTCAAGAGGTGTTTCTGCATCACAAATTATCCCAGAAACGTCGATTCTCTCAATGGTCTCCACCTTAACCGTTGGCTGTCCTGGGTACGCTGGGCAATTTTCAGGAACTTCACCAATGTTATCTGAAGTTACAACCATTGGTAGGCCGTTCATCAAAGTGAAGGCATCTGTATTTATTGGAGACCAATCTCCAACCTGGCCACGCGCATCTATCATTCTAGCTCTTACATCATAACTACCACTAGAAGCGCTGTTTGGTGGTGTAACTGTAAAGATGAAACGTTCAACACCTGTTTGCATGAATGTACCGCTATCAAACCAAGTATCAATCCATTGATTCATGCCTGTAGGGGATGATTGAATCTCAGCAGACATAGTGCTTAATGTATCGACATTATCATTTGGTTGTCCCGTTACTTCAAAATCAAGTGTCTCCCCTCTATCAATTGCAGTATTTCCATTTGCAATTGGTTTGGAAGTTGAGGGGGCCATATCATGTGCAGCATACACAACGCGAACATTGTTGCCTACTGGATCTGCTTCTCCCTGAGTTCCTGTTAATTTGACACGGAATACTGTTTGAGGGTCGCTTTGATCCATTTGAATACTGCTAGTATCGAACTGCTCAGAAACCGATTGGGTTTGGCCGACATTCAATGAATTCAGTTGGAAGGCAGAACCAATTGGAGATTCGCTCCCTGTGCTAGATACTTGATAGAATTGAATTTGGCCACCATCTGAATAATCCTCTGTCCCTGTGTTACCAACTGTTGCATCAAACTTCAGAGTGTCACCTGACAAGAATCCTGTTGTTTGTGCATCCATGTTGGTGTAAGTGAAATCAGTAACTGACAAATCTAGTGGATTCATGTCACTATCTGCTGCACTTAAAATATCGTAGCGAGTTGCACCGCTAGACCAGTCACTCATTAAAGCAGCAACCGTCATCATGTTTGTATGATCGCTATTGTAAACTGTTGACTTTGGAACGGACCATGAATAAGTTGCTGGTGTGCTGGAAAGTGTTAGTTGAACGAATGCATCATTATTCGAATTAGTAAGCCACTTCTTCCAACAATGGCCTGGTTTTGAGCCGTCATTGTATGCATATGAATGACAAACATTTTCTGTTACTGCTGCGAAGACTGATACTGTTTTTGTTCCAGAACCACTGTACGAAGCTGATACTGTTATATCCACATTATTTCCATTGGGGGACTGGGTGACTGCTAACGAATAATCATTTACAGTGGAATGCATGTTGTTGGACTTACCTGATGCTCCGGAAAAGAAATCATCGTAGTTGTTATTCCCACCAGAACCTGCCATGTAGCAACTACTTGAACCATGTGCGCAATCACCAAAATAAGCTCTCGGGGCGCTGTTAGAACCGCTACTATCTAAATGCGATATTCGATTAATAGGACTCACTTCACCTGCTTGTGCCGTTCGGATAGTTCCGTAACTGGCAGCAATATAGGAAATATACACGAACTCGTCAGTATTAGCATTCTTCAATTGTTTAAGCGATGGAGATGCACTTCCATAACATGGTGGGCAATTCTGACCACCTACATATTCAGCAAAAACAACATGCCCCGGAGATGGGGCATTTAGAACTATGTCAACTGTTTCTATTTCTTGAGGATTATCTATGTTTTCAGTCTCTTCGACTGCGTCAATTAAAGCCCCCCAACTCATCAACAACATCAATGATATCAAAATCAAAGGGGCTACGCTACGCCTTACCATGCCTACGGCAGAACACTGACTTCATATTAAGTCAAGTGGGCGTTTGTACTACCGAACATAGCGATTTTATGTGCTAAAATATTTCAAATATTGTGGCGCAGTGATACGGTTTTACGCGTACACGCGAGAGATAAGGGTTAATTTTCATCTGAAACGGCTCGCTCAACGCCGGCAAGGTCTTGAAGACGGTTCCAAAATGCCAATCTATCGTCTTCCGCTGCAAATATCATCTCGCTTGGCTCACCGCCTTTGAATTGTTTTCTGAAGCGCCCCTCAGTTACTGCGAAATCTCGGAATTTAATATCATACCATTCACCATCATCATCTTTCCTACGATGCCAATCTCTACCGGGACTTGGGTTACCTTTTAGACTCCACTTATCTTTCTCAAGGGGGCCTTTACGTGGATCGAAAACATAGAGTGGGAAAGCTCGAGTATCTACTGAAAGGCGTGCTTGTTGAGTTGCTAAATCGTCAGCCACACCATGTTCAGGTTGGCAAGTAGTGTAAACGCTGATTACCGCTGGACCATCAAATTCGTTGGCTTCCATAATACATTTGTAAAAGTGATTGGGTAATGCTGTAACAGTTTGAGCGACATACACGTGAGGATGCATAGCAGCAAGAGTCCCGATTTCTTTGCGTCTTTCGGTCTTCCCATGAATGTCCTTTCCGTGTGCTGCGAACTTAGCATCTTGTCCTAGATAAGATGCTGTAGATGCCTGACCACCAGTGTTCGAATAAACTTGAGTGTCTAGTATTAGCACTTTGATATCCATACCACTTGATAGCATCCTAGATAAAGCACCAAATCCGATATCTAGCATGGCCCCGTCTCCACCAACTACCCAGAGTTTCTTATTTTCCCAACCCATCTGATCCCATCTAGCACGCACACCCATTGCGTCAGTTGGTCCATTTTCGAATAACGAATTTGTCCAAGGAATATCCCATGGATTGAATGGGTATGTAGATCCGTATACTGTTGAACAACCTGTAGAATTAACTACACCAATGTTTTCCTTACCATATACAAATCCAGAAGCCGCTGTCATCATTCTCAGTGCTGTGGCTTCACCACAACCTGCGCACGAACCCGCACCCCCTACATACAACAGAGATTCCTCTGCTAACATCATATCCATCAATGATTTCTCATTGATGTAATCGTGATCTGTTGGTCCTAGAGCTTGATAGAAATCCCACAATTTACGGTGATGATCTAAACCAAATTTCTCTTTACTAACCATAGCAAGTGCATCTTTATCACCACAAACAGTCACACACTCAGCGCAACCTTTGCACTTTGAAGGGTCTATGAAAATTCCAAACCGGCCGGGCTTCTGACCCTTCTTTTCTCTATTGTCCCAATACTTACGTGTTTTAGGCCAAAGACGATCCATCTCTGCTCGATTATCTTCAGGAAGGTTTTGAATATTGATATCAAGAGTTTCTTCATCTACTACTTTCCCCAAGATAGCAGTATCTGGACACATAGTTACACAATCCATACATCCAACACAAGCCTCTGCAATAAATTCCGGAATCTCTGGTGCAATGTAAGAGAAATCTCGGAATTTACCTGAGCCAGGACCTATAATTGAACGTGCATGTACTACATCTGCTGGTAACGAATCAGATGCGTCCCCGTCATTATAAGCAGCAATAATACGATTTTCAAAATCATCCTTGTCAAAGAATTCAGTGTCGTGGGCAGTTGGTAAATTTACTGTCATGTCTTAACCTCCATTTCTGAAACATCCTTGGCCGTAATTAATTGAACTTCGTCATATCCTCGACGGACACAAGTAAGATTGTCTTGAACCACTTGTTCACCACGTTTTCCAAAGTACTTTCTTAATGACTTTTCAATTGCTGGGTACATGTCACTATCATCCATCCCTTGAGCAAATGGAGTTGATTTCAAGAAAATACCCAACAAGACTATTCCTTGCATCCGTACAACTAGATCTGCGCTGCTGCTAACCTCTCTTGCTATTTTTGCAGTATCAAGATAGCGTACATTTAGGTCACGTGATTCAATCTCCTCTTGAGCCCATTTTGGTAATTTAGCGATGACTTCATTTGGAGTTTCTGCAGTAGACTGAATAAATACTGTACCGCTGTTTTTCAGTCCCTTGAGTGGATTTCCAGTAGAAAATGCATTAACGTCTTGTACGGCAATAAAATCGAGAATATCAAGTTCGTGATGAATACGAACATGTTCATCAGCAATACTGAGATAGAAATTGGTTGGAAGGCCTTTCTTTTCTGAACCATATTTAGGATATGCTTGTACAAATTTCCCAAACAAATCTGCTGATATTGTTGCAATGATTTTGTTTGTAGTAACACTACCAAAGCCACCAACGCTGTGGCCCCTCATACTAAATGCACCCTCTGGACGACCATCCACCGTTTGAGTACGTTCAAGAGCGGTTGGGTGATCAATTCCAAGTGTAAAGAAGTGAGGGTCTTCCCCAGAAGCAAGCAAGTCATAAACAGCAATTATGTCTGAAGATGTTACATCGCGAGAACCTAGGCCATAGGAACCAGTATGCACAATGGGTGAAAATCCTTCGTCAAAGAGGGCGGCCTTGGTTTCCGCAGTTAGTGGATTATCACCGGCCATCGGATCATCCATTCTTTCAAGAATGGCTATGGATTTACATCCACCAATCATTCTAGCTAATTCTTGACCAGGGAATGGGCGGAAGCAAGTGACATGAACGCAGCCAACTTTACGCCCCTCTTCTCTTAGACGATCTACTACAGCCGTTGCTGTTTCAATCATTGAACCAATACCAACGATTGCAAAATCTGCATCCTCCATATGGTAGCCCTCTACAAGGTCATATTCACGACCCGTCAGTTCACCAAATTCTCGCATGGCTTCCATTATTGCAGGTTTAACTTGATCAGTGAAATGACGTTGTGCAATCTTGCCCTTCATGTAAGAATCTTGATTTTGTACCACACCTGTCATTATTGGGTGATATGGATCAAACAAATTCCTGAGTTTTGTTCTTGGGTCCCCTACAAAATTACGCATCATTTCGGGCTCTATAAGTCGAACATTCTCTATGGTATGAGTAGTTAGAAAACCATCTTGAACGTTGAAGAAAGGAGTTTGAGAATCCTCCGCTGCTCTACGGCAAATTAGTGCTAAATCTCCACTTTCCTGGGCATTACGACCAAATAAAATCCCCCAACCAGTATCTGCAACACCCATAATATCATCATGACCTGCATGAACGTTGAGAGAATGACTAGTCATTGCTCTAGAACCTATATGAAATACAATTGGCAAACGCTTTCCACTGATTACATAGAGAACCTCTTTCATCAGAATCAAACCCTGACCACTGGTAAAATTAGTTACTCTGCCTCCAGCAACAGCAAAACCTTCAGCAGCAGAGGCAGATGAGTGCTCGGATTCTGGCTCAAGGAATGCTAGGCGAGTACCCCATAGATTCTCTTTACCATTTGCAACTTCTAAATTATATCCTACACCCATCGTAGTTGAGGATGTAATTGGATATGCACAGGACCCATCGGTAATATGAGTCTCTACCCAAACAACGTTACCAGCACCATCTGTGGTAGTAGGGATTCCGGGGTATTTTACATCTGACATTACATCACCTTAACTGGAACCTCGAAATAGCCTATCCGACCCGTAGGGTCGATGCGACGACTTGGGGGGGCCATATTACGCTTTGTAAATCGGGAGTTAATATTTTGAGAGTGTTTCATGAAGAGGAGGGGACCATTTTTCATCATTTCTTGCATGGTCCAATAAATGCCAATAGAGGGTATCAATTGAATAATTCTGATTAAGTAAAATTTGCTCTGAAGCACAGGATTTGTTACGTGTTGATTTCCTCCACCTTCGTTTTGCTATGTTACGAAGAATGGGTATTCTTAGAGCCGGGCCTGTGACCGGAATTCCCGCCCAAACAGTCCATTCTCTCTCAACAATTCCCTTACGCAATAACATACTTTTTACAGCGCTCCAATCTTTCTGGATTCCTGCCTTTCTACGGGTAATAATGGAATTATTTACCGATGAATCTAAAATAATTCCTTGGCGCCTCAACACATCCGCCATCCATGGTGCAATGTAGCCACCTGGAGCCCTGAACCATGGTCTGAACTTTTCTCCTGCAAACTCAATCAAACGAGAAATTGACAATGACAAGTCCTGATGGAAAGCTACAGAATCTTCTGGCCATGCAGACCAACAACGATGCTTGTATCCATGAGTGGCTATAGTAACAAAATTATCATTTTGCAACAACATTAGTAACCAGTTAGCAAATCTTTCATCATCAAGTTGTTCAGCAATTACGAAAAGCGTAACTGGCAAATCCTTACCAGCACCTTTTCTCCATTGCATGAAACCCCTCCAACCTGATTCAAGTGATTCGCTCATAATATAGGGCGATTCAACGGCTTTTTCCTTTGTTCTAGTGGGGTGCCCATACCTCTTGGGATGGTGGCATATATCATCTGTATCAAGAGAAAGCCAAACGCTACCGTTTTCCATATTTGAGGGGGATATTAGAGGTAATCTAGGTAGAATAAATGTGATGTGGTGCCTACGTTTTGCTGCAACCTCAACCTCACCATCAGCTTCTGGTGCTCGAACACCATTCCACTCTTTCACTAATGATTTACAAGTTGCAAGGCCCGCTTCATTTTTTGGATCTACAGTTATTTCTACCGCTGTTGGGCCACCTTGAGATGTTGAAATCCAATCTAGCGCCTTCATTGATGAACGCTTTGCAATGCCTCTGCGACAAGCACTTCTGCGCACCCAATACCCAATATTCCAGTGGGCCCGGTTAGTACGAGTAAAACGGTCAAGAGCGAGAAGCCCCAGAAATGTTTCATTACTACGGTCTATTATTGCCCAATGATATGCCCTGGATATTTTTCCCATCTGATTGACATCTATTAGATAATCATGTAATTGTGACAGCATATCTTCTTCCATATCATACCATGGAAGCCCATGGATAACTTCTGGAGACGACTCCTCAAAAGCTTCAACCAAAGATTCTAGGTGCATTGGCCCAGCGGGCCTAAGAACCAAATCATCATCAACGATGAGTGTAGGAATTGCTCGCATTACGCTGCTCGAATAGTCAGGTGGTGTTATGATTTTGCTCACATTCCTAGGCTAGTTAGGGCTGTTGCTACGTGTTGATCTTCTGGATGTAATCTGCGAGCCGCTTCCAACATTCTGCGTAGGGCTTCTTCTCTTCCCAATTTCTTGAGAACAACACCGACATGGAATAAAATCTCATTTCTATCTCCCAAATGAGGCCCTAATTTGTCTAGATTTCGTGATGCTTCATCTAGATTACCTGCTTTTACTAACTCCATTACCTGCCTCAATTCCCGCTTAACTGTCAAGTCATCATGGGCATCTTGTTGGGGCCATGGCCACATCTCTCCATCTCGACTTGGAGCACTTGCCACGACAGCGGGTTGGGATACATCAGAATCCACATCAAGGTCGAGATCTTGTTTAAATTCACCAGGGCTTGGACGATTATTTGGGGGAATTGGGAGGGCAGGTGCAGCTACTGTCTTTGCCGATTGCGGTTCTGATTCTGTAGATGGCTTTGATGGAATTTTAGGGATTGGAACAGAGGGTTTGGATGTAGATGTGTTATCTGGAGTTGTTGGCAATTTAGGTGCTATCGACCCATTGGCACTGGCTGCTGATTCTTTTGATAATTTGGGAATTATTGGCTTAACAACTGGGGTAGATTCTACTGGCTCAGGTGGTGTTATTTCTTCTTCAGTTTGTGGTGATGTTTCATTATTCTGTTCTTCATCATCAACTGCCGATGGGTCTGATAGAGGCTCCTCTTCATCTTCCAATTCATTTTCATTGGCGCCTGAAGGAAGTAATGGTACGACCAAATCAACACGGTGTTCGGGTTCAACCATGGGAGATAAATCATCATTAGATGTGGGAACTACGAATTTTTCAACATTTTCTGGTGCATCTTTGGAAGATAATTCATATTCCCCTTCCCCTAATTCTTCTGTAACCTGCCTGATTGGTTTGGGTACATCAGCCTCTATAGAAGCAAAATTTGGAGATTGGGAGAGTGTTACTGAATCTGAATCTTCTTCATACTGACTAACATCAATTGCAACGTCATCGATTTCAAAAGAATGACGAGACCAATCAACAATTTCGCCATCATCTTCATCTTCATCTTCAGATAACAATTCATCAAAAAGAGAACTACTATGCTCTTCAGAAACGGACAACTTCTGATCGATAATACTCTTTCCAAGTTGATGATAGCATTTAGGACATTCAATGGTTTCTTCAGGAGACACTTCTCCACAAAGCGGGCAAGTCATACCAGACTCTTCTTTACCCTTACGCCACCGTCCGAACATTTGCCTCACTAATTATCCGCGCACGGTTCTGCTATAATTGTCACCACTCAATGAGTAATAGAATCGCTCGCCTTTGGCGAGATTCTATAATTGGAAGATTGAAGGGGGATTGACCCACCGGCAACATGTGGCTGATGAAAAACGTGGTGAGGTCAGACGGCTAAAGCCTGGGACTAAATTCTCCTCAACGGAGAAAAATTCTGACGAACCAACGATACGTTTCATTCGTGCTCAGGACTTTCACAATCGCTACTCAAGGCTAATTAAATGGGAATTAGAAGATGAAATGGCCCAAGTTGAGGAGCGCTTGCGTAATTGGTCAAAACAAAAATTATTAGCCCATGGTTATGCACTAATTGGGATTCAAGCGAGAAACAATGGTTGGTTGTTTGGTGAGCGAATTGTTAAATTCCACGCAGCCAAAGGAGAGACTCTTGGCAATCATAGATTTTCTCAAGGCGATATTGTAACAATTTGTAGAAATGACCCAATAAAAGAAATACCAATAGAAGGAATAGTGCTAATGAGAAAAAGAAATTCATTGTCTGTGGTTGTGTCTGAAAATTTAGAGAAAATCCGCTCCGGTACTTGGAGAATAGATCGAGGGGCAAATAGGGTTGCACATGATAGAATGCAGAATGCACTTCTAGAAATACTCAGAGATGACCCACCCACTCAACTAGCAGATTTGTTATTAGGTCGGCCAAGGGATATTAACGAGGCTGCTCAAACTAGCCCTCAATATCGTGGTGTGAAAAAACGTGAAGTATATGCTCCTAATGATTTAAACAGAAGTCAGGTTACTGCTTTCGATGCAGCTATGAATAGACGCTTGAGTTTAATTCAGGGGCCGCCAGGAACTGGAAAAACACACACTGCTGTAAGAATACTCAAAGGTTGGGCTGAACAGGGAACTGGCCCAATTCTAGCTACTGCTGATAGTAATGTTGCAGTAGATAACCTCCTAGAGGGTTTGCTTGATCAGGGAATCAGGGCTGTTAGAGTTGGACAACCTGTAAAAGTAAGGGCAAAATTGAGGGGGGCTACTGTACGTGCGAGAGTTGAAGAACATCCTTTACAAGAAGAAGTTAGAGAATTAATTGGGCTTCAAGAAAATTTACAGAGGAGAATCCCCGCATTAAAGGGAAAAGAAAAGGGGCTTGCCCACCGCGACCTGAAAATGGGTTGGAAAGATATTAGATCTCTAGAAGAAGCAATGGCTGAAGATGTACTGAATAGTGCTGAAGTAGTGTGTTCAACATGTATCGGTGTCGGACATATGATTCTAGGTAAAAAGAAATTTTCAAACGTACTTATTGATGAAGCAACTCAAGCGATAGAACCAGCCACCTGGGTACCAATAATGCGTGGATGTAGGAGACTTGTTTTGGTGGGTGATCATCGACAATTACCACCAACTGTAATTTCCCGAAGAGCTGAAAAAGATGGGTTGCGACTAAGTATGTTTGAGCGTTTAGTTGAAATTGGCCTTAAACCAAATATGTTGAAAACTCAATACAGGATGCATCCAGTAATTTCAGAATACTCTTCAGCAAGATATTACGATAATCAACTTGAGAATGGAGTTACTGCAAAAGAACGCCCCGCGCCTGCTGGGTTTATTTGGCCTGATTGGGATGCACCCATAGCGTTTGTACCAATAGATGGTTCAGAAGAATTGGCTGCTGATGGTAAATCTAGAATAAATAGAGATGAAGCTGGTTGGGTTGTAAAAATTGTAGAAGGATTACTTGTGCCAGGTGATTTACAACCTTCAGACATAGGAGTTGTATCGCCTTATAATGGCCAGGTTCGATTACTGACTGATTTGCTAGATGGAAAGGGTATACTTGCTGGTGAAGGTGGTGACGAAACGGAAGGTTTGGAAATTAGAAGTATAGATGGATATCAAGGTAGAGAAAAAGAGGTCATCGTGTTATCAACTGTCAGGGCAAATGAAATGGGAGAGGTGGGTTTCCTTGCTGACCGAAGAAGGCTGAATGTTGCCCTAACCCGACCAAAAAGAGGGTTGATTGTAGTGGGATCACCAAACACTTTGAGAAAAGATGCGGATTGGGAAAGTTGGCTTGAGTGGGCGCGCGAGAGGAAACTTGAGGCGTGGCACGTCCTCCAAAGTAATTGAGAGTGAGTTAATGAGTGAAGATGATATGGCAATTTCGCACCATTCTGGTGGAAATATAAACCCTGCAAAAATGGCCGTTCAAGAAAAATATGGGCATTGGCCTATTCCTGAAGGAGTAATACTTGCTCGTGCCACAACACGTGCTTTTGCTTACATTATGGACACAATTTTTGTTATGGGGATACTATATCTTCTAACTTCAATTATTGGGGGTCAGGCAGCAAGTATTGTACAAGCATATAATATTGGATTATTATTTTCTGGGGGACGAGGGACTGTTCTGTTCTTTGTAAATTGGTTCTTGATTTTTGGAGGTAATTATCTATACCATAAGTACACTGGTATTCGCTTTGCTAGAACACTTGCTCAGCGCTGGATGGGATTAGCAATCGTTCGAGAAGATGGGGCGGCCTTAACGCGTTTGGATTGGGACAGACGAGCCCTTAGAAAAATAAAATATGCAATCCCAGTAATTGGTTTGCTTATATTTGGAGTTAAGGATATTTTACTGATACAAAAACGACATACTCACCAAAGTTCTATTGATTATACTGTTGCTTCAATTGTTGTAGATGGAAATTCATTATCTCCCGCAAACCGAAAGCACCTAAGATAATATCAATTGAAAACGTTTTGAATTTATATCATGAAGTCTAATAGCATCCGCCCTTAACAGGGCGCGCTTCAAGTAATGGTGCTGTAGTCGGAATTATTGGTGAGGTGATGAGTGACGAGATTTCAATCCATAGCGGGGCACTCAAAATTCAGGTTCACTGCATTGTTGATGACATCGATGAAGATGATAGAGATGCTTTGAGGGTTGTAATTGAAGTTACTAACGAAGGAGTAAATGATGCCACACATGTCGATGCAAAGATGCGTACTATGGATGGTGGAAAAGTTGAGCCTTTTGAATATGCAACTGAAATCTCTGCTGGAATGAGGCACGATTTTTCTTACTTTGTTTCTGCAGATTCAGGGGCATGGTTATTCAAAATGGAACACAACTCTGATGGAACAATGCATAAGGCAGAACTTGGACCATATTCATGTGAAATCAGAATACAAGAAACATTTCGTAAACCAATTGATTCGCAAGGTAAAGGCAGCGCTGTTGGAGGGAGTATATTTGAGGCTGCTTTTGACACAGCGCTAACAGGATTTGGAGACGAGGCCCCTATCCCTGCCGCTGCCCCAACACCTACATCAGCAGAATCTGATCCTTTAGCAAGTGCTTTCTCAAACGAAATGCCTGCTTCAACTAATCTTGTTGCTCCAGCACAAGATCCTATATCCGCACCAGCAGAACAATCTGAAGCGGCGACACCAGCAACCACTGTAGAATCTCCACCCCAACAAAATCAAATTGCAAATCAACAATCAGGAAATGTTGCACCACAAGCACAGCCAATGATACCGCCGGGAGGAATGCCACCAGGAATGATGCCACCTAGAGGGATGCCGCAAGGAGGGATGCCATCAGGAATGATGCCACCGGGAGGAATGCCTCAAGGACCACCACCAAATTCTCCACCAAATGCCCCGCAAGGACCACCACCAAATTCTCCACCAAATGCCCCG